>DGUG01000004.1:18687-23529 GCA_002394535.1 Lachnospiraceae bacterium UBA4316 | reverse complement strand
GATTACGATGAGATCATATGTGTAGTACTTACCGGCATGGGCGCGGACGGAACAGCAGGTATCAAGAATCTCGACCTGAAGAAACAGACATATATCATCGCGCAGGATCAAAGCACCTGCACAGTATACGGAATGCCAAAGGCTATCGCTATGACGGGACTTGTCAGCGAGGTAGTTCCGCTCAAAGATATAGCGGAGCAGATTACTAAGAACGTGGGGGTACATTAATCATGGATGTAAGCCAATATCTCGGAATTTTCCTGGATGAAACAAACGAACATTTACAGACTCTTTCCGACCAGCTTATGATACTGGAGAATGAGCCGGAGAACGAAGATACCATTAACGAGATCTTCCGTGCGGCACATTCACTGAAAGGTATGGCCGGAACAATGGGTTACAAGAGGATGCAGAATCTGACCCATGACATGGAGAACGTATTCTCCGAAGTTCGCAACGGCAAGATCAAGGTTGACGGACATATGGTCGATATTCTGTTCCAGGCTCTTGATGCCCTTGAAGAGTACAGAGAAAACATTTCCGAAAGCCAGGATGAAGGAACGAACGATAATGAGCACATTATCAAGGAACTTCAGGCTATTTTAAACGGAGAAGCAGACTCGGCTTCCGGCGACAGCAAAGAAGAGGCGAAGAGCGCTCCTGCCGAAGAAGCATCTGAGAGTTCGGCATCATCGGGATCCGAAGAAGGAAAGTGGAACGACATTGTTCTTCATGAGCCCGAGCAGCATGTGATATCCGAGGCCATTAAGAACAGTCAGAAGGTATACGGATTTACCGTGTATATTCAGGAATCATGTATTCTTAAGGCAGCGCGTGCGTTCCTGGTTTTCAAAGCCCTTGAAGAACTGGGTGAGGTTATCATTTCGGAACCTTCGGTCCAGGATATAGAAGATGAGAAGTTTGATTTTGACTTCTCTTTGTATTTCGTTACCGATTCACCTATTGATAAAGTCAAAGAAGCTATCATGAGCGTATCTGAGATCGACCATGTGATAGGTGATGCAATCGATATGGATAAGGCTAAGATCGCCGACGAGGATGATGAGGAGGCTGCTGCTCCTGCCGGGGAGGCCAAAGAATCCTCTGCGACTACTGCTCCCGCAACAAGCAGTGCACCTGCTCCTTCAGCACCTGCCACAAAGGATAATAAGGGTGCCGACAACAAGAAGAGCGCCGGTACTAACAAGCCTGCCGTTAACCGTACGGTTCGTGTGGATATCGAAAAACTTGATGTACTTATGAATCTGGTCAGTGAGCTTATCATCGCCAAGAATTCACTTGTAAGTTTTGCAACAAGCGATAACCAGAATTCACATACGGGATTCAATGAGCAGATTGAATACCTTGAGAGTGTAACCACTAACCTTCACGAGTCTGTAATGAAGGTTCGAATGGTTCCTATCGAAAGCGTTGTCAACAAGTTCCCACGTATGATCAGAGATCTCTCCAAGAAGCTTGACAAGCAGATGGAGCTCCATATGTCGGGTGAGGAAACAGAACTTGACCGTACCGTTGTTGATGAGATCGGCGATCCTCTGATGCACCTGCTTCGTAACAGTGCAGACCACGGTCTTGAGCATATTGATGTGCGTAGAGAACGGGGTAAGAGTGATGTGGGTCAGATTTATCTTGATGCATATCAGGACGGTAACAACGTTGTTATCGAAGTAAAGGATGACGGTAACGGAATAGACACCGAAGCTGTTAAGAAAAAGGCAATAGAGCGCGGAACAATAACGCCCGAGCAGGCAGAGACAATGAATGAGAAGGAAATAATAGATCTTCTGTTCCTGCCAAGCTTCTCAACCGCAAAGGTTGTTTCGGATGTATCGGGAAGAGGTGTCGGACTTGATGTTGTAAGAAGCAAGATCGGTGCCCTCGGCGGTGATGTATCTGTCAAGACAAAACTGGGAGAAGGAAGCACATGGACAATTCGCCTTCCTCTTACACTTGCTATTATTCAGGCCCTCATGGTTGTTATCGGTGACGAGAAATACGCGATATCTCTCGGAAGCATACAGACTATCGAAGATGTTGCGGAGGAAGATATCAAGTATGTTGAGGCAAGAGAGGTTATCAATCTCCGTAATACGGTTATTCCTATCATCAGACTTCGGGATGTTCTCGGGGTTGAGACTGAAAAAGAGGTAGGATCAAATCTGGTTGTTATCATCGTTAAGAAGGGTGACCAGCTGGCGGGTCTCGTTGTGGACGAACTTATCGGACAGCAGGAAATCGTTATTAAATCACTCGGTAAATATATCAACTGCAGCAGTCACCTGATCTCAGGTGCTACCATCCTCGGTGATGGCGAAGTTGCCCTGATACTTGATGCTAACGTTTTGATATAGTAGGAGGAGATAAAATGGATGCGTTAAATATCGCAAGAGAATATGACAGTGTTCAGTATATTGTTATCAAGATCGGTGAGGAACAGTACGGTATAGATATCAGTTATATCGACAACATCGTAAGGATGCAGAGCATTACAAGAGTGCCCCATGTACAGCCTTATTTTGCAGGCGTTATCAACATCCGTGGTGAGGTTGTTCCGGTAATGAGTATCCGCATCAAGATGGGTCTTGAGGCTGACGAATATACGAACAAGACAAGAATAATAATCGTTAAAATGGAGAACAACGCGCCTATCGGTCTGATTGTTGATGAGGTTAGAGAAGTTGTTACTCTTGACGAGAGATCGATTGATGAAGTCATTCGTGACAGTAAGATTGACGAGACGTATATTAACGGAATAGGGAAGAACGGCGATACACTGATCTCGCTTCTTGATCTTAATGCCGTTATTAACGAGAAGGAAAATTCATAATATGGCAAAAGTTGATCTTAATAACATGGAAGGAGTATATTTTGATGTACTCCGAGAGATAGGAAACATAGGGGCGGGAAATGCAACTACCGCCCTTGCTCAGATGCTCAATACCAAGGTTGATATGCATGTTCCCAAAGTTGATCTTCTGGAGTTTTCCGAGGTCGGCGAGGCGATGGGCGGTGAGGAACAGATAATGGCCGGAATATATCTCATAGTCGAAGGGGATATTTCGGGATCAATAATGTTCCTTCTGGAAAAATCATCGGCGAAGGCTCTTGTTGCCAAACTTATGGGAACTACAAGCGAGAACCCCGACGGGGAGTTTGATGAGATGGAACTGTCGGCACTTAAGGAGATCGGTAATATTATTACCGGGTCTTATCTGTCGTCGCTTTCAACACTTACCAACCTTAATATACATCCGACGCCACCGGATATATGCATAGATATGTGCGGTGCGATTTTATCGGTTCCCGCCATTGAGTTCGGCGCCATCAGTGATAAGATGCTTCTTATTGCAACGGAATTTACTGATGATATAAAACTTGAGGGATACTTCATCCTTGTTCCGGATCTTGAGTCGTATGATAAGATACTGACATCCTTAGGGATGTAATGTTTCAATTCTGCCTGAGCAGATTTGGGCATAAATAATACTTACGAGGATTATAATGAGTGAAATGATTAAGGTCGGCATGGCGGACTTGAAATTATGCAAAGCCCCTGATGCCATTACAACGCTCGGCCTGGGATCGTGTGTTGGGATAGCTATCAGAGATCCCATTACAAAGATCGGAGGCCTCGCGCATATTATGTTGCCGGACAGCGGCAATTTTGAGAATCATAACAGCATACCTAAATTTGCGGATACAGGTACTAAGGAACTCGTCAGAATTATAGTGGCGGCCGGAGGAAACAGATCCAGACTTGTAGCCAAAATCGCCGGAGGAGCTCAGATGTTCGCCTTCCAAAGCAAGAATGACATGACTGCTGTAGGTCAGAGAAATGTGGATGCTGTAAAAAAAGTTCTTGCGGAGCTGAAGATTCCGATCCTTGCAAGTGATACGGGACTCAACTTCGGACGTACCGTTGAGTTTTATCCCGAAACCGGCGATTATATTATCAAAGCCGTCGGCAAAGGAGTAAAAACAATCTAGGAAATGGGCTTTTTTGTTTATGAATACTAATCGAATACCTGCTCTTGTAATGTTGCTTGCAGGTGCTGTTGCAGTTATAGTTACGTACATCAATCATTACAGCCTGGAGGATATGTTGGTTGTTCTGATACTTACACTGATAGTTTTTCTTGTAATAGGTGTGGTAATTAAACTGATTTTCGATTCATTCCATATCGAAGAGGTGGATGAAGACAGAGTCGATGACGAAGGGGAAGTCGTTGAAAAGACCGAACTCTCCGATGATAATGAGGACACTGAGGGGGAAGGTAATGCCGGTTCCGACGTGACAGGAGAGCAAACAGAGCAGCAGGAAGAGGCATAATATTTTAGGGGATAATTGGAGGGGCTCATGGATGAAAACGGAAAGCTGAAACTGTGGAAGGACTATTCGAATAGTCCCACAGCCGAGCTTCGGGAAAAACTAATACTTGAATATGCTCCGCTTGTTAAACTTGTTGCGGGGCGCCTTTCTATGTATCTGGGGTATAATGTTGAATACGACGATCTTTGCGGATATGGGATATTCGGATTGATTGACGCAATTGACAAATTTGATGCTAAAAAAGACGTTAAGTTTGAGACATATGCATCTCTCAGGATCAGAGGATCGATTCTTGATCAGATCAGAAAAATGGACTGGATTCCCAGAACGGTCCGTCAGCGGCAAAAACAAATATCTTCGGCTATAGCCGATATTGAGGCTCAGACCGGTAAGACAGCAACCGATGAGGAGGTTGCACTTGCACTTGGTATTTCGGATGAGGAGTACTCCGGATGGCAGGCGCAGATGAACGTTACCAATCTTGTATCACT
>DGUG01000004.1:15003-18529 GCA_002394535.1 Lachnospiraceae bacterium UBA4316 | reverse complement strand
ATGCTTGGTGAGGCACTTAATCTTCTTACCGAGAAGGAAAGAACGGTGGTTGTTTTATACTATTACGAAGAACTAACGCTTAAGGAGATAAGCAATGTTCTTGAAGTGTCAGAGTCAAGGGTGTCGCAACTTCATACAAAAGCACTCGGCAAGATGAAGACAAAAATGGGTAACTATATGGGCATCTTAACAGCGGGGTAAAACTATGAAAAACGGCTACTTTAAGTTACAGTTCACCGACCATGAATCATATGTAAGTCTGTATCCCCCGGAAGACGGAGGAGAACCGATACAGGTGGATGAATTGCGGGATTATCTTGTCTCCAAAGGCTTCCCCGGAGTTGATGTTGTCGTGCTTAAGCAGGCAGTAGATGCTCTTTCCAAACAAGAGAACATTAAGCTGGCGGACAAGAAGGGTATACCGTGCCCGGAAAGCTTTCGGGTATTGATCTCGCCCGACAAGATGACGGCAACCTGCAGATTTTATCCTGCTTCAACTGGTGGTGCGGATCTTACTGTTGCCGACATTAAAAGCACCTTAAAACTTGAAGGTGTGAATAAAGGTGTTGACGATAAGGCAATTGAAGCATATCTTGCCAACAGACACTACTGTACCGACTATGTGCTGGCCAAAGGCGAGGCGGCAAAGCCCGGAGAGGATGCCGTAATAGAGTATTTTTTCAACACGAATCCGAACCTTAAGCCGAAACTTAACGAAGACGGATCGGTTGATTTTTTCTCTCTTTCAGCTATAAGCGTTGTCAAGAAAGGTGATAAGCTTGCCACACTTACAAAAGAGGTTCCGGGAGATCCGGGATTCAATGTAGTCGGTGATGTTTTGCCGCCACCGGAAGTCAAGAAGCTTACTCTTAAGTATGGGAGAAATATAGAACTGTCCGAGGATGAGCTTTCGATTTTCTCTTCGGTTGACGGTCATGCGTCGCTTGTGGAAGGGAAAGTTTTTGTTTCCGATGTATATGAGGTAAGTGATGTTGATACTTCCACGGGAAATATAGAATACGCGGGAAACGTTTGTGTACTCGGTAATGTGAAGACAGGCTTTTCGATTAAGGCCGACGGTGATGTGGAGGTGCGCGGAGTAGTTGAGAATGCAACCATCGAAGCTGCCGGGAACATTACCATTGCCAGAGGAATGAACGGAATGGGCAAGGGCACCATAAATGCCGGAGGAAATGTCATTTCCAAATTCCTTGAAAATGCAAATGTAAATGCGGGCGGCTACGTTCATGCCGAAGCCATACTTCACAGTAACGTTATCGCAAAAGGCGAGGTTACGGTTACCGGCAAGAGAGGATTCATTACAGGCGGTGTGATCAGAACTCCGGAATCAATATCGGCCAAGACCATCGGTTCGGAAATGGGTGTGGACACCGAGCTGGAGGTTGGAACAGATCCTAAGCTTACGCTTAAGGTAAACAGTCTGAATGCCGAGATTGCCACTCTTAAAAAGAGGGTTGAACAGGCCGAGCCTGCGCTTATAACTCTTACAACGAAAATTAAAAGCGGTGAACAGCTTCGCCCCGAACAGATACTGTATTTTAAACAGATATCTGCGCAGTATAAGGAAATGAAAGATGAACTGACAGCCAAGCTGAATGAAATTAATGATCTGATGGATGCAATGGATGTTACATCGGGGCGTGAATCCTGTGTTAAAGTTGAAGGGTATGCATACCCGGGAACTAAGATAACGATCAATGAGACAACTACCGTACTTTCCAAACCGGTACAGCACGGTAAATTTGTCAAAGACGGCGCTGATGTCAGGGTAAAAGGTTTGTAAAATGATAACGCCTATAGAAAATAACAATATGGTAGTCCGCGCAATGGACTACCAGGCAGTTAAAGTTAATGAGAACGAACATCCTCATACACAGCATGTTGTGATACAGGAGGATATCGACAAAAACGATGATTCTCATGTAAATACCGTGCACGAAAAAGACAATGCAGACAAATCCGGTACCGAACACGATGCCAAGGAAGAGGGAAAAAACAAGTATTTTTCGACGCGTAAGACCAAGAAAAAGGATGAGATTCCGGAGGAGGGAAGGGTCATTACCCTCGGCTCCGGAGGATTTAATATTACAATTTAGGATTTTGTTTCGTAGGAGGGTAAAATGTCGCCTATGGAAATAGCACTCCTTGTAATAGGAGTGATTATTTTTGTTATAAGTTTTGTGATGCCTGAAGTTCCGATGAAAAAATCGGACAAGGAGATTGCGGCGGAAAAAGAAGAGGCAAGACGTCTTGTTGAGCAGGAAGTCGACACCATGAGACTGCGTGTCGGAGAAGCTACAAATGAGACGGTGGGCTTCGCGGTTGACAAGGCGGAGCGTTCCCTTGAAAAGGTTTCAAATGAGAAAATCATGGCTGTCGGGGAATATGCCGAAACAGTTCTTGAGGAAATCAATAAGAATCATCAGGAAGTTATGTTCCTATACGATATGCTAAAGGACAAACAGACTGATCTTAACAATACAATCAGAGAAGCAGATGCTGCCGTAAAAGAGATCGAAAATGCATCTCATTCGGCGATGGATGCTTCTGAAACTCTTTTGCGCGGAATGAGTGTTGCTTCGGTATCGCAAAAGGGACTTACCAATGAACAAAAGTCTGTGTTTGATATTGAAATTCCGGATGCTCCTCCGGTAGTATTCGAACATGAAGAGAATAAGAAGACCGAAGATTCTCCTAAAAAAGGTAAGGCTCTTACCCAGTCCAAAATTGAAGCCCAGCTTCTCGGAATAGATAAACCGGAAGATGCAATTGCAAAAGCTATAACGGCCGATGCACCGGCAAATATCAAGGAAAAGGTTGTGTACGATATTCTCTCGGGCGGGGCATATAAAGAAGGGAATATCGTTAATGTAGATTCTCCGTCCCAGGGAGCGGCTACAACAGCGGATTTTGAAGCGATGTCAGGAGATATTACCGAAGCGCCGGCCAATAACAATGATAAGATTCTGTCTATGGCAAAGCAGGGATTTGATACGGTACAGATTGCCAAAACATTGGGACTTGGGGTTGGAGAAGTAAAACTTGTATTGGATCTGTTCAGGTGATTAAGTAATGAAATTGAAGTTTTATTTGAGAGGACTCGGAATAGGTATTGCGGTAACGGCGCTTGTTATGGGGCTTGCCCTAGGGAAAAATACAAAAGAGTCGATGACCGATGAGGAAATAAAGGAAAGAGCGGCAGAACTCGGTATGGTTGAGGAGGACAGAACTCTTGTGTCGACGCCGACAGAAACGCCGACGCCCACTTCAACGCCGACTCCGACGGCAACGCCAACGCCAACACCTACGGCAACACCAACACCAACGCCTACGCCAACACCTACGAAGACGCCGACCCCGACACCAACGCCGACGCCTACCCCGACGAAAACACCAACACCGACGCCGACGCCTACCCCGACGAAGACACCAACACCAACGCCGACGCCTACGCCAACACCTACGAAGACGCCGACACCAACGCCGACGCCTACGCCAACACCTA
>DGUG01000004.1:8222-14891 GCA_002394535.1 Lachnospiraceae bacterium UBA4316 | reverse complement strand
AGACGCCGACACCGACGCCGACGCCCACTCCAACGAAGACACCGACAGCAACAAAAGGGGCTACGATTACGGTTACCGGAGGAAGCGGATCCGAGACAGTCAGCAATCAGCTTAAGGCGGCAGGAGTGATAGAGAGTGCATCCGATTTTAACGCATATCTGTGCGCGCACGGATATGACCGCAGAATATCAACCGGAAGTCATGTTATACCGGAAGGTGCGGGATACGAAGAAATTGCAAGAATAATTACAAGAGGAAACAGATAGAAGAAAAGAGGCCCTTATGACTTTTGCAGAGTATTGGGCGCATTATACCGACGTCAAGAAGATGCTTATGTTCCTTGCATTGTCCTTGGCGTTTTCGGTTATATGCGTATTTTATATAATTATGATAGTTACCGTTCAGGCAAGGTTTGTACCTCGCAGTGAACGCAGGCACTTTTACTATGAAAGAGCCAATAATACGATACAGCGATTTTACGAAATGGTTTTTTCGGGAGCATCAATACTCTCTTTTCTGGCACTGTACTATTTGATCGATCGATTTTCACCACAGGGAGATTTCAGGGAATTCTGGGATAACTACAAGGATTTTCTGCTTCTGTTTATGATATGCTTTTCCATCATATTCAATAATCTGCTGGATCGCATTATTATTCCGCTGAAAAAACTGTCGAGAAGCGAAAGAGGAAGTGTCAGACTTCTGGGTATGGTGTATGTTATACTGATATTCCTGTATATAAAGTTTATATACGAAAACAATAATTATGATGGATTCATAATGTACTTCCTGGGGTTGATGATCGGTCGTTTTATATACTTTGATGCATCGTTTCGGGAAGGGATAAGCACAATTCTTGAATCTTTGAAGAATTTCCCGCTGCTGATTCTCGGGCTGGCCTATACTGGATTTATGGCCTATACGGGATTTACATCGGATTACCTGCTTGTCAGCAACGGTGTGCTCGTGTCCACGTTTATAGCCCATATTTTCATGATCGTTGCCATATTTATTGTTCATCACAGTCATTTTATGTCGATTTTTATCAGAAAAGGCTGAACCTTTTTGAACTCCGGCAGCGTCTTATATAGTGAAGGGATAAAATATGCCTTTACAAGGGTGGTTTTAGTCACTTATTAATTAAAATGTAATAATTATTCAAAAAAGTGTTGCATTTGATGATATTATGTGACATAATCTAAGTAACCGAAGGAATGTGTATAGCCGTTTTACAGTTAGGAGGTCAGTTTTATGAAGAATAGGAAATTGATTGCAGGTTTGGCTGTCCTTGGTCTGCTTGTTGTTTCGGCAGCAGCATATTTCGGACTTGCCGGAGATAACAAAGTAGGATTACTTGAGGAGGACGCTTTCAGAGCTTCCCTTGATATCCAGAATGAGAAGGTTGCTTATCTTGATTCCGAAGCGATCGCTCTTTCGAACGCATCCGATTCCGATACGGGACTTCGTTCAGAGGCACTTGATGCATACAATCAGGTTAATGATCAGAGAGCCGCTGCAGGTCTTAGCAGTCTTAAGTGGGATCAGAACCTTGAGACGGTATCAAGTGTCAGAGCCAAGGAGTGCTCGGTTAAGTTTTCACATACACGTCCCGATGGACGTCAGTGGTACACCGTTAACAGTAAGATCCAGGGTGGTGAGAATCTTGCCTTCGGATTTGATACAGCAGGAGATGCTGTTGATGCATGGATGAACAGCCCTACACACAGAGACAACATTCTTTACGATGAGTTCCAGAGAGTTGCTATCTCTATCTATCAGGATGATGACGGAACTAACTACTGGGCACAGGAATACGGCTATTGATAATATAGAATTGGCAGGGAGACGCACAGGCGTCTCCCTTTTTTGTGCCATAAACGGTCCATGTTGTATTAAATAACATAGTGAATTTTATAAAACTACAATATATTGTTGCAAGAGGCAATAAAAAACTCTATAATATCTAACATATGGGGGATTATGTATGCGTGTAAGAAGGTTGAAACAGATACTTCTGTTCGGCCCGTATATGGTCTTTCTCATTGCGCTGATAATGTGCGTCGTCCTGTTTGGCATGGTAATGCGACAGAACAGACGGATCGAGGCGATGGAGGAGGAGATCGGTCATATATCGATGAATCAGGACAGTCTTATTGAAGAAGTCAGTTCTGTCACATCTTCCGTTGATGAACTCGGCAGCGCAGTCGGAGCCATAAGCAATGAACTGTCGCTTGTTGATATAGGAGCATATGAGAAAGGGACACAGCAGGGGCATGCAAGAGTAGCATGGCCGAGGAAGGTATATCTTACCTTTGACGACGGCCCGTCCGCTAATACGGAAAAGATTCTCGATATTCTTGATGAGTACGGGGTTAAGGGCAATTTCTTTGTTGTCGGGACCGAAAATGCCGAACTTCGTAAAATGTATAAACGTATAGTAGATGAAGGACATGCTTTATGCGCTCACTCCTATACGCATAAATACAGCGAAATATACTCATCCGTTGATGCGTTTACCGAAGATTTGGACAGACTGTATTCGCTCCTGTATGAGGTTACGGGAACAGAGCCGGTGGCTTACCGTTTTCCGGGCGGGTCAAGTAACAGCGTATCAAAGATTCCGATGAGTGAATTCATTAAGGTTCTGGACAGGCGTGGGATCAGGTATTATGACTGGAATGTTGTTTCCGGGGATGCAACCAATCCGATGCTTCCGGCAGAAAGAATAGTTGAGAATTCTCTGAGCGAACTTAGTGAGTTTGAAGAGGCTATGATTTTATTTCATGACCTGTCCAATAAAACAAGTACGGTTGAAGCACTACCCGAGATAATTGAGGCACTGCAGGAGAGTGATATTCCCATAGCCGTTATCGATGATACTACAATGACGATTCAGCACTATATAAATACAAAGTCAAAGTGAATGGAGGACGAAAAATGAGTTTTTTCAAGGATTTTAAGGACGATTTATCACAGGCGGTCAACGAACTGATGCCGGAGGAAGCAGCACCTTCTGCAGCCCCGCAGATGGTTGACACCATTTCGGAATCGGCTGCACCCATTGGACAGGATGACCTTGCTGAGCTTGTCAAGGGGTTGGATGATGCGACTCCCGCAGCAACTGAGCCTATGTTTGAAGCCGCCCCCGAAGTATCCTCAGTGAGCGTAAGCGTTCCCGTGAATGAGAGTGAGCCGGCGGCACCCGCTCCGGAACCTGCTCCCGAAGCGGCTGCACCTGTTGAAATCCCTGTATATACCGAAGAGGTTAAGCCTGCAGCGGAGCCTGTATCAGTTCCTGAAGAGCCCAAGGCGGCTGAACCCGCCCGGGTTGTAGAGCCTATTTTTGCTCCCGAGAAACCTAAGGCAGAAGCACCGAAGGTTGTAGAACCTATTTTTGCAGCGGAAGAGCCGAAGGCACCTGTTCCCAATCAGGTTACAGAGCCTATTTTCCCGCAGAACCAGGAGCGCCCTGCACCTATCAATTCATATGCGGAAGGTGTTAACGAGACCGGTGTGATCCCCAACGGAATGACGGTTGTCGGAGATATTACAACAAATGGTTCCCTTGATATAATGGGGACGGTTAAAGGTAATGTTACTGTTGCCGGTAAGCTTAATATTACAGGTAATATAGAAGGTGATTCCAAGGCTGATGAGATATTTGCCGACGGAGCCAGAATAATCGGTGAGGTTATTTCAAACGGAACTATCAAGGTTGGACAGAGCTCAGTTATCAAAGGAAACATGAATGCAACAAGCGCCGTTATTGCAGGTGCGGTAAAGGGCGATATCGATGTGAAGGGGCCCGTTGTACTTGACTCAACATCCATCATTATGGGTAATATTAAGAGTAAATCGATTCAGATTAACAACGGTGCCGCAATCGAAGGTCTGTGCTCTCAGTGCTATGCGGAAGTCAGCCCTTCAAGCTTCTTCACGGAAGGTTAACATAATATGAAGAGAGTGTTACTCAAACTTTCCGGTGAAGCTCTTGCCGGTGATAAGAAAACCGGATTTGACGAAGATACGGTTCGTATGGTTGCAGCCCAGGTCAGACAGATTACTGATGCCGGAACACAGGTAGGAATTGTTATCGGCGGAGGGAATTTCTGGAGAGGCAGAAGCAGTGAGCGGATCGATCGCACCAAGGCAGATCAGATCGGTATGCTGGCCACGGTGATGAACTGTATATATGTTTCCGAGATATTCCGCTCGGAGGGGATGAAAACCAACATATTGACTCCTTTTGAAATAGGTTCGTTCACCAAGCTTTTTTCCAAGGACCGGGCAAATAAGTACTTTGAGAAGGGCATGGTTGTATTCTTCGCAGGGGGAACGGGTCATCCCTACTTTTCAACCGATACGGGAGTAGTTCTTCGTGCGGTTGAAGTTGATGCAGAAGCGATACTTCTTGCCAAAGCGGTGGATGGCGTGTATGACAGCGATCCTGTGAAAAATCCTGACGCAAAACGATATGATGTTATATCCATTGAGGAGGTTATTGACAAGAAACTGCAGGTTGTCGATCTTGCAGCGTCCATCCTCGCGATGGAAAATCGTATGCCGATGTATGTTTTCTCCCTTAATGAAAAGGACAGCATCGTCAATACCGTAAACGGAATATTTAACGGAACACGGGTAACTGTATAACCGTGATTAAGGAGTAAACATTATGAGTGAAAAAGTTAAAGAGTATTCAGACAAGATGCAAAAGACGTTAGACCATCTTCAGTCGGAGTATGCTGCGGTTCGGGCCGGACGTGCCAATCCGCATGTACTTGATAAGATTCGTGTCGACTACTACGGAACCCCCACTCCTATACAGCAGGTCGGTAACGTATCTGTTCCGGATCCCCGTGTCATTCAGATACAGCCTTGGGAAAAGGGAATACTTAAGGATATCGAGAAAGCCATTCAGGCTTCTGACATAGGTATTAATCCTACGAATGACGGAACGGTTATCCGTCTTGTATTCCCCGAACTTACGGAGGAGAGAAGAAAAGAACTTGTCAAGGATATCAAGAAAAAGGGTGAAGATGCCAAGGTTGCCGTAAGGAACATAAGACGTGACGGAAACGACGCATTCAAGAAATTATCCAAGTCCGATGATATTTCCGAAGACGAGGTCAAGGATCTTGAGGATGAACTTCAGAAGACAACCGATAAGTTCATCAAAGAGATCGACTCAATGATAGACGGCAAGTCGAAAGACATAATGACTGTTTAGTTAAAAGGGTCACAGGTCGTGACCCTTTTTATATAAGAGGTATTTTATGAATGTTCCGAATCATGTGGCCATAATTCTTGACGGAAACGGAAGATGGGCCAAGTCCAAAGGTATGCCGAGAAATTACGGCCATGTTCAGGGAGCCAAGACGGTAGAGGTTATATGTGAAGAAGCGTACAATATGGGTATCAATTATCTGACGGTGTATGCTTTTTCCACCGAGAACTGGTCAAGACCTGCCGATGAAGTTGACCAGCTTATGAAACTGCTGCGCAATTATATGAAGACCTGCCAGCAGACGGCCAGGAAGAATAATATGTGCGTAAGAGTCATAGGTGACAAGACAGGACTTGCGGAAGATCTGCAGGAATCCATTGCGGCTCTCGAAGAAGCAACACGTAACAATACCGGTCTTCATTTTCAGGTTGCCATTAATTACGGAAGCCGTGATGAGATAATCCGTGCCGTCAACCGTATTGCAGAAGATGTGAAAAACAGTAAGATTAATACTCCGGTTACCGAAGATGTTTTTGAGGAGTATCTGGATACGAAGGGCATACCTGCGCCTGATCTTCTGATCAGGACAAGCGGAGAGCAGAGGCTGTCCAATTTTCTGCTGTGGCAGCTGGCATACGCGGAGTTTTACTTCACGGATGTTCACTGGCCCGATTTTTCCAAAGAGGAGCTTATTAAGGCCTGTGAGGCATACAGTAAAAGAGACAGACGCTACGGCGGCCATTCTAAGGAGGAGTGATGTTTAAGACAAGGGTACTTAGCGGAGCAATCGTTGCGGTGGTTATGCTGTTATTCACCTGGCTCGGGGGTGCGTACCTCGGTTTATTTCTGATGTGTGTATCCGTTATCGGCCAGTATGAGTTTTACCGCGCCACCGGGGTTATTGCCGGAGACATGAAGGTCAGTATCCCCTCGGCAATCGGATTTGGCGGAACGGTCCTGTATTATGTGTTTCTGCTTATACCGGCGATAGATGCGGTTTCAATGATGTTTGTTCCGGTCATTACTCTTGTTGTACTTATGGCGGTATATGTGTTTACTTTTCCGAAGTATAAAGCGGGTGAAATTGCGTTTTCATTCTTCGGATTTTTCTACGTAAGCATTATGCTGTCATTTATCTATATGACGCGGACTTTACCGGAAGGCATATATATTGTATGGCTGATTTTCTTCAGCTCGTGGTTTTGCGACGTGTTTGCATATCTTACCGGAATGCTCACGGGGAAGCACAAGCTGGCTCCCGTTCTTTCGCCCAAGAAATCCATTGAAGGGGCTGTGGGAGGTGTTGTGTTTCCGGCAATTTTCGGTGCCCTGTACGGATACTGTATCAACCGATATGTATCTTCGGGATTCCCGGTGGCAGCGTTTACCGCCCTTACGGCAATAGGAGCAATAGTATCGCAGATAGGCGACCTTGGTGCTAGCGC
>DGUG01000004.1:0-8105 GCA_002394535.1 Lachnospiraceae bacterium UBA4316 | reverse complement strand
ATTCTTGACAGGTTTGACAGTGTTATATTTACAGCGCCTATGATATATTTTACGGCAGGTTGTTTTTCGGAGTTTTTTTGGGTTAATCTGAGATGAAAAAAATCGTTGTTATGGGTTCTACGGGTTCCATAGGAACCCAGACTCTCGAAATAGTAAGAGACCATAGGAATGAGCTTGAAGTTAAGGCCCTTACGGCAAATTCAAGCGTTGATCTGATCGTTAAACAGGCTCTTGAGTTTCGGCCGAAAATGGTGGCTATGAATGATGAGGCAGCTGCTGAAGCTGTCAGTGCAAAGCTTAAGGGTGAGAACATAAAGGTCCTCTCCGGAATGGATGGGCTGATTGCCGCCGCATCAATGGAAGATGCCGATATAGTTGTTACCGCAATGGTCGGAATGATCGGTATACGACCGACGATCGCAGCAATCAAAGCAGGTCATGATATCGCCCTTGCAAATAAAGAGACCCTGGTTTGTGCGGGGCATATTATAATGCCGCTGATCAAAGAATGCGGTGTAAAGCTTTATCCGGTGGACAGTGAGCACAGTGCCATATTCCAGTCTCTTAACGGAGAAAATCACGCAGATGTGGAACGCATCATCCTGACTGCATCAGGCGGCCCCTTCAGAACGAAAACCGCAGAGGAGCTTGAAAATGTTACGGCGGCTGATGCATTAAAACATCCTAACTGGGATATGGGTGCCAAGATAACTATAGATTCCGCAACACTTGTAAATAAAGGACTTGAGGTTATGGAGGCGTGTCATCTCTTTGGCGTAGGGGTAGACGATATAGAGGTGGTGGTACATCCGCAGTCGATTATTCATTCTGCGGTGCAGTACAGGGACGGCGCGATAATCGCCCAGATGGGAAGCCCTGATATGAAGCTTCCGATACAGTATGCCCTGTTCTATCCTGACAGACCATATCTTAATACTAAAAGGGTTGATTTTTTTAAACTCCGGTCCATGACGTTTGAAGCACCTGATCCGGACAGGTTTTTGGGATTTAAGTATGCTCTGGAAGCTGCAAGGGCTGGCGGGATTATGCCCACAGTGTTTAATGCCGCCAACGAAAAAGCGGTAGCGCTGTTTCTTAAAGGCAGGATAAAGTTTACGGACATTGCCGGACTGATAAAACAGGTAATGGATGCTTCAAAAAGAATTGAAAATCCCACGGTGGATGAGATACTTGCGGCCGAGAAGGCAGCAGGAGATATAATTGCCGGACTGATGGATAAGTAGAGAAGGATCACGGGAGAATTATTGTGAAAATACTTATAGCTGTACTGATATTGGCAGTAATAGTTTTTGTCCATGAAATGGGGCATTTTCTTATTGCCAGATTAAACGGAATAGAAGTTGTTGAGTTTACCGTAGGCTTCGGACCAAAGCTTTTCGGTTGGACGACAAAGGGCGGAACGAAGTTTTCCATACGACTCATATTGTTCGGAGCAGCATGCGTTTTTGATGATCTTGATGCCCAGGTCGATGACGGCAATACGGATTTTGCTTCGGTAATTGCCAACTCTTCTTTCAGAAAAGCGAATGTGTGGTCAAGGATAGCGACGACTTTGGCAGGACCGTTTTTCAACCTCCTGCTTGCGTTTGTTCTCGGCCTTTTTCTGATGAATTATATTGATATAGCTGACACAACGATAACCGATATTATGCAGGATGGAGCGGCATATGAGGCCGGAATACGTACAGGGGATAAAATAATCAGTGTAAACGGAAGTCGCTGCTATCTGTATCCGGAAGTATCAACCGCAGTGGAACTGGGCTACGGAAAGCCTTTAAAGGTTGTATATGAGAGGGATGGACAGAAGATAAAAGCAGAGCTGCTTCCGAAGATGAACAGTGAGTATAATCGTTTTATGATAGGTGTTGTTTTCGGAGGACAGGAGATGCCACCGAAAAGCATAGGCGGTATAGTAAAATCAAGTTATCTGTATGTAAGATATATGGTCAAGATGACTTTTTCAAGTTTCAGGATGCTCTTTTCCGGGCAGGCGAAAGTCTCGGATATAGCAGGACCTGTAGGTGCCGCCCAGATCGTCGGAGATGAGTATGAAAGTGCCAAGTCGGAAGGTGCGTTGGCGGTTGTTGTCAGCATGCTGAATATTGCACTTCTCCTTTCAGCCAATATAGGGATCGTCAACCTGTTTCCGCTTCCCGCATTCGACGGCGGAAAACTTCTGTTTCTGATCTACGAAGCAATTAGAGGCAAACCTGCGGACAGCAAGGTTGAGGGAACAATACAGCTTATCGGAGTGGGACTTCTTCTTGCACTTCTGGTTCTTGTGATGTACAACGATATAACGAGACTATTTATGGGATGATCATAGGCAGTTGTAATTGAACGATTGTGACTGCTGTGCAACATGAACAAAATGCCGATATCCGAAAATAAGGGTATCGGTATTTTTGTATGATTTTTTGCCCGTATTAAGTTACATAAATCAAATAAATCACGGGTGATCTTCAAAAGGTGTAGAAAAATAATTGCCGTATTGACGTAGGGGACAGGGTGTTATATTTTCTGTTATACACACCGCCGGATATCTTAATGATTTGCTTAAGGAGAAGGAATGCTTGAAAAAGGTCAAACGGTAAACGGTCGTTATGAGATAGCGGGTCCTATCGCCAAAGGAGGAACAAGCTGCGTTTATCTTGTTCATGACAGACATATCGGAAGGAGTCTTGCCATGAAGGTTATAAAAAGAGATGCTGTCGGTTCCTTTTATTTCGCTCGAAGTGAGATAGAGGCACTCCGACGGGTCAGACATCCTCTTATACCGGTTATATGGGATGCATTTTATGACCTGCAAAACATATATATAGTCAGCGAATACGTTAAGGGGGAAACGCTTGACAAAATATGCAGGCCAAGAGGTCTGGGGAGGACAAAGAGTCTGGCCGTTGCCGGGTATATCTGTTCGGCGCTTGAATATCTTCATCGGATGAAGAAGCCTATGCTGTATCTGGATCTGAAGCCTGAAAACATAATAGTTGATTCCGGAGGTCTTCCTCATCTGATAGATTTCGGAATAGCCGGCTGTCTTGCAGATCATCATATCCCGGTCGGAACTATAGGTTATTCTCCTCCGGAGCAGTATGACAAGGATGCACAGCTTGACGAAAGAGCAGATATTTTTGCATTCGGAATGACATATTATTCAATCAGAAGTGGTAGAATTCCGGATTCCGATCCGCAAGAGGCTCTTAAAAACATCAGAAATTCAAGGACACTTAATTCATTCGAAAAATCATTTCTCGCAAGGTGTTGCGCTATGTCGAGAGAAGAGCGATACACCGACGTAAATGAAGTACAAAAACAGATCAGGTATATCAGATCGATTCCTCAAAAAATTAAAAAAAGCATTGAAATAACCGCTATATCCGCGGGAATCATCGTATCAGGTTACTGTGGAGCGGTAAGGGTACAAAAACACATAAGAGAAAATGAAGCAGCCCGGGAATTGTATGAGATGACAACAGACCATATGAGAGACGGTGAATACACTCCGGAAGGAATAAGGATCATAAAATCTGCGATCAGCAGTGGTGCTCTTTCCGGAAAATGTGAGCAGGATTTTATATTTGAAGTGGCAATGAATGCGATGTTTACAGAGCATGATTACAGAACGGCGTTGCTGTATTTTTCAAAACTTGACCCACAAGCTTACCCTGATGTAACGGACTATATAACGTTATGCAAAATGCAGAGAGGGTTTCATTATGACAGAGAATCGGCAGAGGTGATCACGGGCAGACTGTACGCATCCACAGCCGCAAGAAAACCATCGGTACAAAAGTATGAAACATTAATATTTATATCCGGGTGTTATGAGAATTATGAGACCGATGAAGTGGAGGGACTTTCCAAAGCATTGACGGTTATTGATACGGTAAAACAGGAACTTGTAAGTCTGGATGGCAAAGAACTATCACTTACGAAAGACGGCTATGAAAGAATACGCACCAGACTTGAAGAAATGCTGTCGGCGAAAAAAGCCCGTCTAAAGGTAATCAAAGAAGAAAACAGGGAGAGAAACAATGAAAAAGAAAGATAAAAGAAAAATACAAAAAATATTAACGGTTTCATTATTAATCCTTATGAACATCATTTTTTGCTGTATGCCCGTTTCGGCCGGTACCCCTTATACCGGATCACCAAAACAGTATTATCTTGGTAACATCATCAGACCGCTGGCTGATGGAGAATTGGGTAATACGTCGGCCGCATATGAGTCAAGCTTTCATTTTGAGTTTACGGCAAACGGAGCAGGTCAAACCCATGTGGAAGAAATGCGTGTCAAACCGCGGTATGCAAGATCTATAAGATGGGGACAGCCAAAAGTCATATGTTGTAATTCCTGCACCAATTGGGCAAGTAATCCGGGGATTTATGATATTCAGATTTTTCTTGAAGACGATAACGGAAACGAATACATAAGAAAAAACGGATATGAGTTGACCGGAGCGGATCTTCAAAGTACCGGAATAGATTTCGAAAACCTGGATTATCCGCTCAGAGTAGGTTTGGAAATAAAGCAAAATCCGGGTACCCACTGCCCCTATTGTGAAAGAAATATTGGCGAACTGATAATTGTTGACGGCCTTATATGGGAGGTGACATGTATCGATTTTTCACACCATCCGCAAACGGTATCGGCACAGTACGGTGGAAGTGTACAGTTTAGTGTGGGACTGAATAAATACAGAGATGTGTATGGCAGAAGCCTTAATAATTATAAGTGGGAGACAAGATGCAATGGCGGAGAGTGGTTGCAGATAAATGATGGTGCCGTCGGGGATGGGACGGTCTACGGCGGAAGTGATACGGACTGTCTTACTGTTGCGAATATCGGCCGGGAATTATACGGAAGTGAGTTCAGATGTGTTCTTACCGGTGCAAATTCTACAAAAGCATATTCAATGGCGGCCGGGCTGTCACTACCGATTTACAACCCGGTACCTACTTTGCCACCGGATGTGACTCCGGTTGCCGCGATAACACCGGCACCGGGATCTGATACCTCATATAAACCATCCGCCTCGTCATCCGCATATGTGTCGGGAAACAGTTCGTCCTCAAATAGCTCAACATCGGTACCGGGTTCGTCACATGAGGAGAGAAAAGGCGAAGATACATTTAAAGGAGATATTATCCTTCCCGGAGGAGGCAGCACTGATAAAAAAATAAGTGCAACGGAGGTGCCGGTGGGAGGAAATTCCGGCAGCAGTCCGGACGCGAAAAAAAACTCCTCATCATCAGGGAGATACATACCGGCACAGAATAGTCAGAAGGGCTCATCCACAACAAAATCGAATCTGAGACCCGGTGCAAACTATGTTATGAAAAACGGTGTTCTGTACATAGTCGATGATGAAGATCCATCTGTAGGTGTAGCGAAAGAAGAAGGAAAAGAAAATGAAACGGAGGTAACAGAAGTAGAGAGTGAGTACTCGGCGGATGATCTTGCCATAGAGGGTGATCTGTACAGCGCAGAACTTGAAAATGGCTTTTGGACAACACCGATAGGCTGGGCTGCCATCGGGATACTGGCATTGCTTGTGCTTACACTGTTATTGCTCATACTTTTCTTCGGGGTCGTAGTGTGCGGGGAAGTTGAGGAGCATGATGAAGTATTTGAACTGTGCGGAATAAGGTTAATGCGATGGCATGATAAAGAATGGCATGTGAATCTGGGCTGTGCATTTGACGAGAATGCGGTTCTGAAACTACATACAGGATTATTGTTTGCCGCTATATTCGGGGAATGGGATATAACCGGAGACTCAAAAGGATTATATGATGGGTCGGTCAGTGCTCCCTGCGAAAGAGGAATGTTGTTGTATCGGAAGAATATCAGGAGGAAGGTATGAAGAGATTTATCGGAGTTGTTGTATGCATATGCATTTATATGCTGCTCGGACATAAGATGTGGGCAGAAGATAACGGGCAGCTGACGGTTAACATAACACAGGAGGATGGGCAATCGGTTATGGTAAAGTCAGATCACCTTTTTTATACGGCTGTTCCTGTTATTTTTACTTTGCCGGATAACGGTGGGGACAATTACTACAGCATAAGTACGGACAACGGTAATTCTTTCGGAGCGTATGTCAGGACGGACAGCGGTACGGTTAAACTATATCCGGATGATAAAACGGCACCGGACGGGAAGTGGCAGATAATGTTTGCGAATGTAACGGAAGGTATTGAAAGGAATTCGGAAGTGTTCATGATATGCTTTGACACAACAACCCCTGTAATAACCATTGATGACGGTGGGAAGATCAAAATAAGTGATGACACCGGAATAATAAGATTTACAGCAAAAAACAGGGAGTCTGTGATAGAAGATATAATCTTTGAGGACACAGAGGCGGTAGTGGAATATGAACTTGAAATGAAGATAAAAGATACGGCAAAATATGGAGATATAATTGAGATATCATGTGAGGATATCGCAGGGAATACGGCTGTTGTTTCCTACGAGTACTTAATTGACGATCATGGGCCGGAACTTGTAATAGAGGGGATAACAGACGGAGATAAGCTGCTTAAGGCGGGAAAAATAAGAGCACTGGCATCGGACGATGAGTCTGATTGTTATGTAAACTACACGATCGAAAGGGTGACAGGCAATGAAATAATAACAACTTCAGAGTACAATCTTCCAGCAGATACAAACATTTCTTTTGATGAGGACGGCACATATACGGTTACATTATATGCATCGGATGAAGCCGGAAATGAGAGTGTCAGGCAAAACCTGGGCTTTGTTATCGACCGGACGGCGCCCACGGTCAGAGTTGAAGGGATAAGTGAAGGGGTTGATATAAAATCGGGAGCCAGAATTTCAATAGAGGTAGAGGATGAGTTGTATGAAGAAACCACGGTTGACATAAAACTATACAGAAGTGTATTGGGTGAAATGCAGAACATTCCTGTAGATTCATACAATCTCAGGGCAGCTTGTGATGAAAGAGAGATTGACATAACTACAGACGGTGAATACGAATTATCGGTAAGAGCTAAGGATGGGGTCGGAAACAGAACCGATAGAAGTTGTAGATTCCGTATAGACAAAACTGCTCCGGACATATCGGTAATCGGAGTGCAGGAAGGGGAGATTACAAGCGAAAAAAGTAAATTAAGGTTTAATGCAGGTGAACTGTTTTATGAATCAACGATCATGTCGGCACTCCTGGAGAAAAAAGAAGCAGGTGGTTTTGTAGTTGTTTCGAACGATAACCATGTCATGAGATCCGAAAGGGATAGTGTTGAAATATCGGTTGATTCGGAAGGAGAATACAGGCTGACATGTAAGGCAGCGGACAGAAGCGGTAATACCGCACAAAAGACGGTAGCCTTCACGGTCGATTATACGCCGCCTGTTATATCCAGGATAAGTGATTATGACGGAAAGTTTCTAAGATCATTTTCACTTGCAAAAAAGATAGCGGATTATGTCAGTGATGCTTCACCATACAGTGCTAAGGCGTATCTGAATGATACCGAGTTTAATAAGGGTGATGTTGTTATTGAAGAGGGCAGGTATTTTCTGACTGTAATAGCCGAAGATGCTGCATCAAACGCCTCGGAAGAAACAGTTTCTTTTATAGTGGATCATACCGCGCCTCAGGTAGTGCTATCGGGATTTGACAAAAACGGTAACATCAGAAAAGGAAGTATTGTTAAAGTTAGTCTTCTTGAGGAAGGTGATAGGCTAACCGGAGTAAGGTTTAACGGAAGAAACATTTTGATAGATCACGATAATACCGCAACAATAGCAGTGAACGAATACGGAAAGTACAGTTTGGAAGTTAAAGCGGAAGATTCGGCGGGAAATGTCACGGATACACAGATCGGAGCAGAATGCTATATGTACGGAGGAGTATTTAACGGCTATACGGTTAATGAAAAAACAATATCATCATCTGCAGCACCGGGTGAAGATATTGATATAAGAGGACTGCTCATCGGACTTGCATCGGTACTTTCCGGTACTTTCGGACTGACATACCGCACCTATTTATCAGGCAAGTAGTAAATTGACTATTCGGTCGTAACGTTGTAAATTATAATCATGT
>DGUG01000191.1:4833-6905 GCA_002394535.1 Lachnospiraceae bacterium UBA4316 | reverse complement strand
CTATTGTCGGGAAGAGTATTCTTTTCGTCTCCGAGAGGCGCTTTGATTTTGTCTGCACCGTCCCGGAGTCTGTCGTATTCGTTAACTATATCGCGGACACTGCGCCTGTTCCATTCGCCACGGTCTAATTTTTCGTCGGATACTCCTTCAAGTGTGTCGACCATCATTTTCTTGCCGGGTGAGATTCCCTGACTGTGGGCTTCGGTTATCTCGGCATCAGTGACTTTGAACGCTATTGGTTCAACATTTTGGCGCTGCTTAACATTGCCCTCAAGGCTTGTCAGAAGCGTGTCCGTATGTGCCTCCTCCTTTGTACTTGCGGCAAGTACCACATAGTTTCCGTCTTCATCCGAAAAATAGCCTTCCGCATCAATCTGTTCGATAGTATCTTCTATTGCGGCTTCGATATTTGTGTTGATAAGTTTTTTTGTATCAAGTCCGGAAAGGATGTCTTCCCCGTCGTCGTTTATGCCGTTTACCTCAAGAACACGGTCAAAACGGTTTATTGTATATTCAATGGAGGGGTTTACATCCAGACTGACCGTTCCGTAGGGAGTGTAGTAAGCGTATCCCCCGATGCCGCCTGTTATGACAAGAGCGGCGGCAACAGCGGCTACAATACCGGTAATACGATTTATTGAAGCACGCTTTTTCCCACTGCGCAGTATTATTTCCTGTCCGATCTCATAACCGTTGTTTTTGATTCCAATGATATCGCCGCCTTCTGTCATTACGGTAGCTTCATTTTTATCTGTATCGAGTATTACCGCCTTCATCAGCCTGATCCCTCCTTTCTTACGTATTGCAGATAATCTGCCAGCAGGGGATATTCCCCGTTTAATATGATGACCGCCATTATTATGTATCGCCGGTAGCGGTCGAGTATTTTTTTGTTCACACCGGTTTTATCGGTTATTTCCTTTATCGGAAGTCTGCAATATTCAATGACATTTTCAAGTGTTTCATCGTTATCGAGAATAAACGATATTGCTCTTGCGCACGCTGTCTTGGTCTTTCCGGCTTTCGGAGATGTGTCTTTGAGATCCCGGAATGTAAAGCCGTATTTTTTGAGGCGCTCGTTTACATCAAGTATTTCAGACCGAAGATCCGCAGTCCGATCGGTTTTTTCGGATACTTCACTGCTGTCCCGGTACAGGGCACCAAGGACTTCACTGTTTGAGGAGTAGTCACCTTCACCGGTCAGCATTTCATCACTGACGGGCATTTCGTTTGCGTGACGACTTTCGCTTCGATAGTAATCTATCAGGGCTCTTTTTATAACTACGGATGAGTAGGGCAGAAAATCACCCGCATCTTCCGAATAACTGTCTATTGCCTTATTAAAAGCGTAGAGTGCAACAGACCATTCGTCATCACTTCTTGTAATGAACTTATTGCATGCCCTTGAAGCGATTCGTAAAATGGTCTGTTCGCTGTCGCGTATGAAGTTTTCCCGAAGCCGCAGGTCATTCTTTGCGGCCACTGCTTTTTTATTCATACGCCTATTCTATCATAAATTGTGACGAAGAGTATTGCTCTCCTCCTTTGCTGCAGTTTTATCATCTCGCAAATAGCGATTTGAACCAGTTTGCGATCTTTGAGATGACTCCTTTACTGTTTTTTTGCTGTGATTCTCCGCTTTGCTGTGCTGCCGCGTTCTGCTGAGCTCCTTCTGTGTTCTGAAAGGACTCACGCCTTTCGTTTTCTTTGGGAAGTTCCGAAATTTCGGATTCGGAAAGTTCAGGTCTTTCGCTTTCAGACATTTCCGTAGCATCCCCTTCGGGTTTTGCGGGCTTTGTGTCAATGCCCGCCTCCTCAAGTGCATCAAATAATGCCTTCATGGCAGTCATCTCTGCCTCGCGGTATGAGTCGATATCTTCATCCCCGCTTTCTATTGCCGAATCAAGTGCCGACTTTGCATCCTCGTATGCGTTAAGGAGTTCCGTAAGACTTTCTTTTGTATCATCGTCTTCGAGAGCATCAATTGATTCCGAAATCGCTTCGGTATCTATGCCTTTTGCAAAGCCGCCCCTGTCGCCTTTCATCCCGGGCATTTTTCCCTCTTCTCCTTC
>DGUG01000191.1:0-4683 GCA_002394535.1 Lachnospiraceae bacterium UBA4316 | reverse complement strand
GGCATTTCACCATCGGGACGCTGCATTTCCTGCATCATACCGCCGCCCTGAGGGCCTCCTCCGAATCCCTGACCACCCTGAGGACCTCCGCCGAATCCGCCGGGTGCAGCAATTACAGCCTGTGCCATGAGAATTGAGAGTGCTCCTGTAACTGCGAGTGTTGTGATTTTCTTTGATGTGTTCTTTTTTAACATATTATTTTCCTCCGTTCCTTTTTTGTGGGTTTTCATCTCTTCTTGAGATTCGCCCCTCTGATATAGAATACGGAGGACAAGAATAAAAAAATGGGGTCGCGAAAAATGTTGCCAAAAGATTTGTCAAAAGGGACGGTGCTTCTTTCTTTCGTCATCAATGCGGTTCTGAGAGAAGAGACAATTATAGCGTGTAAAACCGGCGATAGTATAGTATAATATGTTAAAACTGTGAATCGCTTAGGAGACTATGATGCGTGTAGGTAAAACCGCAGATGGCATACAGGAAAACAGAAAAGTACCATGGTATGTATATGTGATACTGCTTACTGTCTGCATAGCATCTTCCGCTCTTACTTCATATGTGGCAAGATCGGATGTGAGAGTGCTGATAGGTGAAAAGGTACTTATCATATCTTCGCTTACCGGTGTTTTTTCTTCAGTAGCAAATATCTGCGCTATACTTCTGGTAGTGTTTTTTGATAAAGTGGGTTTTATAACCGCTATCGCAGTCACGGTAGCCCAGTTTCCGGGTCTTATCATAGGACTTGTTTCAAATGAGACATTGAATAATCTTCCCGGTGTCTTCAGTCTGCTGCTTACAATTATGGTTGTCATTGTTGTCCGTAACAGAAATAAGCAGCTGGAACTGTTTCGCAATTCCGAGGTCGAACATCTTCGTGATCAGCAGAAGCTTTCACAAAAGCTTTTCGAGCAGACCGCAACTGCGCTTGTTAATGCCGTAGATGCCAAGGATACGTACTCTCATGGACATTCGCTAAGAGTTGCCGAGTATTCGGAAAGAATAGCGGGGCTTATGGGTAAGAACGATGATGAGTGCTATAAGATTTATTATGCGGCCCTTCTCCATGATGTCGGCAAGATAGGTATAGATGACGCCATTATAACCAAGAAAGGTCGGCTTACCGACGAAGAATACGAGATCATGAAGCAGCATCCGGTTCTCGGTAACCAGATACTCTCGAGTATAGGCGAGTACCCTTACTTAAGCATAGGTGCGCATTTTCATCATGAACGGTATGATGGGAAAGGATATCCGGACGGTCTTAAGGGAGAGGATATTCCTGAGATTGCAAGGATAATCTCGGTTGCCGATGCGTATGATGCAATGACGAGCAACAGAAGCTACAGGCAGGCTATTCCGCAGCAGCTTGTAAGAGAAGAGATAGTTAAGGGAAGCGGAACACAGTTTGATCCGAAGATCGCAAAGATCATGCAGCATATCATTGATCTTGATACCGAATACAAGATGCGTGAGAGGAGTGCATTTGCTGAATTTGCAGGAAAAGACGAGCTTGTGTGCGGAGAATTCAGAGACTCGATATCCGATGGGATACTCACTGATCCGAAACTTACGAAGATAAGCCTGCGCTTTACTCCGAATGACAATAATACCGACAATGCCCGACCTCCTGCGATTGTCTTGTTTGATTCACTTGATGCCAGATATCATGATGACGAGAAGACGATCAAGGATCTCTATTATTTTGAATACTGTGAGATAGGATTTGACGGAAAGATAAAAGAGGAAGGATGCCGCAGGGCACAGGTTGACATAACAAGGCGGGAAGGCGAAAAAACAGCAAAAGATTCAGAAAGCATCGAATACAGTATTGAGGCCGTAAAGGTTAGGGATCATGTCCTTATCACGATAGATGACGGAACTTCTACCGTAAAGGTTACAGTGGCACTTCCGGACAGTTCGCGGTTTGCCTACCTTGGACTTACCGGTGAAAACTGCCTTATTGATAATGTACAGATCGACAAATCCGGGGAGAATGTACCGGATGATTACATTCCGAGGATCGCCGAGGAGATAAGTTTCATTGACGGTCCTGTAGGGGATGTTCCGAATGTACAGATCGACGGATACCGGATAAGTTCTACACAGGCTATACCGGTTGTCGACGGATTGTCCATAGTATTTCATACCATGAGCCTTCCTACGGCAAGGCTTGTATGGCATTGCCCGTTCATAGTTCTGTTCTACTCTTCCGAGCTTATTCCGGAAGGTAAAGATTACAAAGAATTTGCACTCATACGTATTGACGGGGAAAGCTGGCAGAGCGGGGAATCCGCAAATAACAGGCTTATCGTGAACAGAACCGATGAGTTCGACGGGTGGGATGCATGGAAAGAGGCGAACCATGAGGGGTTCGATTGTACGGTATCATTTGAGCGAAAAGGCGATGTCGTTGTTACTACAACTCAGAACTGCGGCCTGTTCATCAGAAACATAACTACCGTCGTGGACGGAACGAAAGATATTTACGCATGTATTTCCGGTGATCAGGTTGCACTTACAAATATCAGAATAAAACAGTCAAAATAACTGAAAATCATAGGGGAGACCGGAATGAAAATTTCACAGTTACTCAGCTTGGAACAAAACATGATGTCTTTTGAGGTTTTTCCTCCGAAGACAAGTGACAAATATGACAGTGTACAATCCGCAACGGAAGAGATAGCAAAGCTGCGACCGGCCTTTATGTCCGTAACATACGGTGCCGGCGGCGGAACGAGCAAATACACCCTTGATATTGCAAAGAATATCGAAAAATCATACGGTGTACCTTCTCTTGCCCACCTTACGTGTGTAAACTCCACAAAAGAAACGGTACGTGAGCGTATAGAGGATATGAAGGCAGCCGGGATACAGAATATCATGGCACTTCGTGGTGACCTCACTCCTGAGATGGAGAATAAGCCCCGGAGTGAATGGGACTATCGTCATGCAGTTGAACTGATCCGTGACATCAAAGAGTACGGGGGCGATTTTTGCATAGGGGCCGCGTGCTATCCGGAAGTCCATCCGGAAAGTGCCAACCAGAAAGAGGACATCGCACACCTTAAAGAGAAGGTGGATGCCGGAGCCGAATTCCTTACGACCCAGATGTTTTTTGACAATAACCTGTTTTACAATTTTTTGTATAAAATCAGGGAAGCCGGCATTACCTGTCCGGTGATACCCGGAATAATGCCGATCACCAATGCGGGACAGGTGGCGCGTGCGATCCAGCTTTCGGGGTCCTTTATGCCACAGCGGTTCAAATCGCTTGTGGATGCCTTCGGCAACAACCCGAAGGCAATGTGCCAGGCGGGAATAGCTTATGCCACCGATCAGATAATCGATCTGTATGCAAACGGGATAAAGTTTGTACACGTGTACTCAATGAACAAACCGAATGTAGCGGAGGCGATCCTTACTAACCTTTCGGAAATAGTTGTAAGATGACGGGACATGCAGGTATAAAATCATTCGATGAGCCCCTTTATAACAAAAGGGAGATACTTCGCTACGCTCAGAGCCCGGGATGTACCGATAAAACACTTCTTGATCTGATGGAAGAGTGTATAGATGAATGTAAAAGATCGGCATCTTTTTCCTACAGGGTTTCATATTGTATTCTTCCGATAGCAAGCCTTGATACAGATTCAGGCAGGATCAATATGGAGCATATAAGCCTGACGAGCCGAGATCTTGCGGGGAACCTTGAAGGCTGCCGCGAGGTGGTGCTTTTTGCGGCAACCATCGGACCGGGAATTGACAGACTCATCAGAAAATATACGAAGCTTGATCCGGCAAAAGCTTTGTTTATGCAGGCAATCGGAGCCGAGAGAGTGGAATCGCTGTGTGATACGTTTTGCAGAACGTTTGAGAAAAAACTTCGCCCACGATTTTCTCCGGGATTCGGAGACCTTACGCTATCCATTCAGCCTGATGTGCTGCGGATCACAAATGCGGGCAAGAACCTGTCGATAACGCTCGATGGCGGATTCCTGATGTCGCCGAGTAAATCTGTTACGGCATTTGTTGGAATTGAATCTACGGCTGAGTAGCGCAGTATTCTCTCTAAAACGCGCTCTCGCTCCTTTCCAAGCGCAGCGGACGCTAGTGTCGACAAAACCTCCACAAGCGCCGGCGCTTTCCAAAGGTTTTAGAGAGAACATGCGCTGCTCAGCCTATCGAGTTTATGAATAAACCAATAACGTAAAGGGTTATATAAAATGAACTTCAGAGAATTTCTTCGCGACAACTTTGTCATACTTGACGGCGGAATGGGCTCGCTCCTTCAGAAGAGGGGCTTAAAGCCCGGAGAAAAGCCCGAGACATTCAATATTCTCCATCCGGAGATCATCATTGATATTCACAAGGCTTATTTTGATGCGGGCTCAAACGTGGTATATGCCAATACGTTTGGAGCAAATCCCTTCACGTTTCCCGATGATGACGAATTACAGAAAATAATTGAAGCTGCCATCAAAAATGCGAGAGAAGCTGCAAGACTGTCAGACGAGGGAAGCGCTAAGAGCGCACTTCGTCCGAAGTTTGTATCTCTTGATATCGGCTCTATGGGACAGCTCTTAAAACCTTACGGTCAGCTGGAATTTGAGGATGCGGTTGAGGCCTTTGCCAAGGTCGTCCGGTTCGGAAGCAGGGCAGGCGCAGACCTTGTATCTATTGAGACTA
>DGUG01000163.1 GCA_002394535.1 Lachnospiraceae bacterium UBA4316 | reverse complement strand
CAGAAAAACTCAAGCTCCATCTGCTCGAATTCCCTTGTTCTGAATGTAAAGTTACCGGGGGTTATCTCGTTTCTGAAGCTCTTTCCGACCTGACAGATACCGAAAGGAACTTTCTTACGGGATGTACGCTGAACATTCTTGAAATTGACAAATATACCCTGTGCCGTTTCCGGGCGCAGATATACGGTATCCTTTGCATCCTCCGTAACGCCCTGGAAAGTCTTGAACATAAGGTTGAACTCCCTTATGCTTGTGAAATCATGCTTTCCGCAGGTCGGACAGGGAACATTGTTATCTTTAATGAATTTCTCCATTTTTTCATGTGACCAGCCGTCAACAGTACTATCCAGCTTGATATCATGTTCTGCAGCATAGTTCTCTATAAGCTGATCAGCCCTGAATCTCTCATGACAGGCTTTACAGTCCATAAGAGGATCTGAAAATCCGCCGAGATGACCCGATGCCACCCATGTCTGGGGATTCATAAGTATCGCACAGTCAACACCTACATTGTATGGATTCTCCTGCACAAACTTCTGCCACCACGCATGCTTTACGTTATTCTTAAGCTCCACTCCCAGATTTCCGTAATCCCACGTATTGGCCAGTCCGCCGTATATCTCCGAACCCGGGTATACAAATCCTCTTGACTTGGCAAGGGCCACGATCTTATCCATTGATTTTTCCATTTTTTGACTCCTTTATTTACTTTATTGAAATATATATCTAAATCTATTTGAGAATAATATATGCAAGTCCGTCCGACTCGCTAAGTATCCGTGCCTCTTTGTCTGACACAACATCAACATTTGCGGAAACATAAGCTATATCATCAAACGTCCTGACCCTGACATGTTCACTCATAATAATTATATTTTTATCGGAGAGCCCCATGATCTGAACCTTTTCGATCTTGTCACCTTTTTCAACACCTTTGAGTGTCACATCCATTGTATATCCGTTATCGTACGCGTCACCTACTGTTCCGATAAACATTGTCTCGCCCGTGAAGTTTTCGTAATCGGATGGGCCGGTAAAATCAAGATCCACTGTTAATAAAGTTCCGTTAAGTTCAATTTTTTTAAGCTTTATCTCCTCAGAGCCCATATTATCATTGTATTGCGAAACCGATGATTCAAACTCACTCTGCAGTTCATCAATACTGTAATAGTCCTTGTCAAAACTCTCTATTATCCTCTCGGAAATCCTTCCCTTTTTGGCCACAACGATTGTTGATTCGGCGTAATCTTCACTCTCTCCGGTTGAGCAGGCACTCACACAGATAAAGATTGCAACCATCATTATGGCAATAATACTTTTTCTCATGACAACTTCCATATTTCCAGACTCTTAAACTTCCTGTCAATACACTTTTCCATATATCTCGAACTAAGCTCCTCCAGTTCGAGCAAAACGCTATCGCTTACCGCAAATGTATATAGTTTTTCAACAGGAGTATCAACTATAAAACCGACTGTGTAAGATGCAGACTCACTTAAGGAACTCTCGACCGGAATTCCGGGAAACTCACCGTTTACCGCAATCGCCTTTATCTCATATATAACTTTCACAAGGCGGTTGTCAAGGGATGGATGACAGATGGCTTTAACAGACTGGTACAGGAGTTTTAGCATCTCTACTTCATCATTATTCTCTCTTGTATAATAATCCGCAAATTCGAGAAAATACATGCCAAGACATGCGCCCGAAAAATCAGCCCTGAGTTCTTCAAAATAATTGGAGATAGATGCTTCTACAAGATTATATGCGCTTCGTCCTTCAAACATTTTGAAAGATCCGAAACAGAACTGGTCTGTTGCCGCAAGAAGTCTCGACCCCTGTCTTCTGGCGCCTTTGGCAAACGCAGTAATCTTTCCCCTCTCCCTTGTGAGTATTACAACTCTTCTGTCGTAATCACTTACCGGAGAAGATGCAAGCACCATTCCGGTTAATATAACCGGACCCGGATTATAATTTGCCATCCTCTGCTTCTTTCCCCACCAAAGACCGGTCATATCCGAAATTCTTGAGCAGAATATCGGAATCCCGCCAGTCTTTTCTTACTTTAGTCCAAAGCTTAAGATTTACCTTGCTCTCAAGAAGGTCTTCTATCTCATATCTGGCAGCGCTTCCGATCTTCTTGATCATCTGACCGCCCTTGCCTATGATAATGCCTTTGTGTGACTCCCTCTCACATATTATGGTTGCGTCAATATCAACGATATTTTCCTTGAAATTCATGGATTCCACCGTGACCGCAACTCCGTGGGGAATCTCGTCATTCAGGCATTTAAGCGCTTTTTCACGGACGAGTTCGGCTACTATCTGGCGAACAGGCTGATCTGTAACCGTATCCTCATCATAAAAGGGGACACCCTCCGGCATATACTTAAAAATCTGATCTATAAGAGAATCTACGTTATCACCCGTTAGTGCCGAAACCGGTACAACCTCATCATAATCACACAATTTACTGTATGAATCTACTATCGCAAAGAGCTCGTCACGCTTACGTTTGTCGATCTTGTTAATGACGAGGATCACCGGGACTTTGATCTTAGCAAGTTCCTCTGCTATAGCCCGGTCGGAGGGGCCGATATATTCATCAGCCTCCACAAGCTGCAGCACAAGATCTACCTCCGAGATGGTACGCCTGGCAACTCTTACCATGTATTCGCCAAGCTTGTTCTTGGCTTTATGAATACCGGGCGTATCAAGAAAGACTATCTGCCCGCGATCTTCCGTATAAACTGTCTGAATACGGTTTCTTGTTGTCTGCGGCTTGTCGGAAGTAATCGCTATCTTCTGTCCGATTATACGGTTTGTAAGTGTGGACTTACCGACATTCGGTCTTCCGATAACGGCCACAAAGCCTGCCCTTGTGACGGCTACGTCCATTATTTATTCTCCGCGGATGTATCGGTCTGCGGGGCGGCATTATCTTTTTGCATCGGCGCCTTTACAGCCGGATTCATCTTTGCAGCCCGCTTTGCGGCACTTTTACTGTTTGATTTTTTGACTATAGCGATAATGGCTTTTACAATACCGAATACTATAATGAATACAACAAACAGGATAATAAGCAATACAAAAAGTATAGGCAGGAATGATATAAACCCGATAACAAAATCCTGAATAGTCTCCCATGCGGTCTCGCAGCTGTCCGTAAATTCTTCCACAAGTCTTTGTCCGAAAGACTTCTCTTCAACGGGATCCGGTGAATATTCCTTGACCTCACGTACATTTAAATGTACTGTAGAATACTGAACCGCATTCCTCATCATACGAAGTCTTGATTCATAGCTTTCGATCTCATACCTTACTTCGGTAAGCCTGTTCTCAAGTTCTATGATGTTCTCAAGTGTATCGGCCTGCTCAAGCAGCTCGTTGAGTCTTGCCTGCTCGATCTTAAGAGACTCCTTGTGAGCCTCAACATCTGCATACTGAAGTGTTACATCCTCAACAGATTCATTCTTGTTGGTAATATTCGATGCTTCTTCCACCCCGGTCACAAATCTGTCCAGTTTATCAGCCGGGATCCTCGCGACAATGTATGCCGTCCTCTCGGAATATGTATCATAAGAATTACCGCTGATATCGGTACTCTCAGCATACCCGCCGAGGCTTTCTATCTTGTCCGTAATGTTGTCTATAAACTTATCGAATTCCCTAGTCTCTGCAGACATATTAACAGTCTTGATAAGCTTTCTGTTTGAACTCCTCATGATCTCGGAGTCACTCACGCTTTCAACGTCGGAAGATCCCGCAGTTACTTCCGGCTCCTCTACCGCCGCTTCTTCACCGGCGTAATCGTAATCATACAGATCGTCCGAGAAGTCTACGGCCGCTTCTTCGGCGGCAGCAACCGGTGCTGCTTCGGATTTGGCCATATACGAAGTATCCGACGCAGACGATCCGCCACAGCCCGCAAGAGCGGCAGCTACTGCAACGAAACAGATTGTAAGTGTAAGTTTTCTTTTCATCATGACTTTCCTCCATCAAAAACCAAGTATACTACTGCCTGAACAAAGGCTGAATGCTTGTAAAGAGATCTTTTTCCTTCTCTATTTCTTCCTCGCCGCCAAGCACACATATGCACTCATCCTGCCTGCCGGCTTCTACATACTTATACAGTGCCGAAATATCACTGCCCGTACAGCCGAGAATCTCATCTCTTTCTCTCTGTATATTTTCAAAGGTATCTTTGCACAGGAATGCTTCACGGCTCCTGCTCCCTTTTGCACTCGGGGAAAGGGGAAAATCAAGATCCGATACCGTTCCGATTATGTACTTTGTCATATCCCGCTCACCGGCCCGAAACTCTGTAAGATACGATGATGCACCGTCAAATACTTCAAGAGTTCTTCGAAGATTGGGATCACGGTATGAAGCAAAGGTTACTTTGCCGCTTCGTGAATACCCCGAAAAGCATCCGTAAGCTCCGCCTACAACTCTTACCTGATTCCACAGATAGTCGTAACCCATGATGACCCTCAAAACCTTCAGAGCCCCGTTGTATTTAAGCTCCTCATTCCAGTATGTTCCGGCCTTGGCAACATACTGGACTTTCGCACTTGTTTTGTATCCTTCGGCAAACTTCTTCTTCTCAAATTCTA
>DGUG01000209.1 GCA_002394535.1 Lachnospiraceae bacterium UBA4316 | reverse complement strand
TTCCCTGTTACGTATTTTGCTGCCTCTTCCTCTATGGGCTTATCGGCATTTTGTTTCATGATATATTCGGCAAGAGGAGCAAGGCCTCTGTCTCTTGCGGCATCCGCTCTTGTCTTTTTCTTCTGCTTGTAAGGTCTGTACAGATCCTCAACTGTCACAAGCTTTGTAGCGGATAAGATCGAAGCCTTCAGCTCTTCCGTAAGTTTTCCCTGCTCATCTATAAGGCCGATTACTTCTTCCTTTCTGGCTTCAAGGTTTCTCAGATAGGTAAGCTTTGTATGAAGAAGACGGAGCTTTTCGTCATCAAGACTTCCGGTTGCCTCTTTTCTGTATCTGGCAATAAAAGGGATTGTATTTCCATCATCTATCAGTTTAACGGCGGCTTTCACCTGTGTATTTTTTGCACCGATCTCTTCGGCGATTATTGAAATGATATCCATCCTTTTTCTCCTCTTTGCCGGCAAGCCACAAGAGTATTTCATGCTGTGCACACTCAACAGATTATATCAATTTGACGGTTGTTAATGCAAGAAGATGAATGTGCTATAATTAGAACGATCAATAGCAGTCGGAGATCAGCACATGCGTATACTGATAGTTGAAGATGAAATTAGAATACGGGAAGGGATACAAAGACTCCTTAATAAACTGGATTCGGGATATACGATAGTCGGTGAAGCCAATGATGGGGAGGAAGGGCTCAGATTGTGTAAAGAGCTTGATCCGGATCTTATTATTACCGATGTTCAGATGCCGAGGATGAATGGTCTGCAGATGCTTGAAACTCTGTATGCCGAAGGTATATTGACTAAAGCTATTGTTTTAAGTGCTTACTCAGAATTCGAATATGCCAGAAGTGCGATGAAACTGGGAGTTACGGAATACCTTCTTAAACCTGTAAACCTAAATGATTTTTCAAATGCGCTTGAGAATATAAAGCGTCAGATATTGGAAGATAATCGGAGAAAGCCTGAAAAAGTGGGAACCCTTGAGCAGATAATGCGGGAGATCGTTGGCGGAAGGCTTCAAGTGGATGAGGACACAAAGAATTATTTATACAATAACTACAGCATTGTTGAAGAGCAGGATTTTATCCTGATATTGGCATATATGGGCGATCAGTACCATAATCTGTCCGGCAACGGAAAAGCATCGCTTGCCCACTCACTTTCGCACTATGAGGGGATCGGGTACTGCAGTCTGGATATCGAATATTTAAGCTCTGTACTGGCTATAATCTATAATTGCAATTCCGGCACGGATTTTGAGAGATGGGTACAATACCAACTACTGAATTCTTTTGCGGATAATACAGCTATAGGTTATACCGTTGTCGAATCGCTTTCGCAGATTAAAACTGGTTTGGACTGCCTGTTTCCCTATATGGATTGGAATTTGTCATTTGAAGACAACGTTTTGATATCATATCCGAAGATCACAAAAGTACAGACATCGATGTGTATTTACCCGCAGGATCTTGAAGCAAAAATGAAGTCTGCCATATGTGCATCGGATCATAGCAAGGAAAGAGAGATCCTAAGAGCGTTCTATGATTATTACAGGGACGGCAAAGTATATGACCCTCATGAGGTAAAAGAGAGTTACATTCGCTTTATGTGGGCGATTATTGAAACGGCAAAAAGTGTCGGAAACGAAAGGGTGGGGAATATCAAGCAGCAAAAGCTGCTCGACCGGATCATGAGCGCAAAGGTACATAGTGAGTTATCGGAAGTCTGTGATTTTATCGCCGATAATCTGGATTGCCGGGAGACCCAAAACGAGTCGGACAATCTTACTATCAGACGCGCCAAAAGTATGATAAGTGAGTTCTACAATGTGGGGATCACACTGGATGAGATCGCTTCAAGATTGAACATTACCCCTGAGTATCTCGGGACACAGTTTCACAAAGAGACCGGAGTCACGTTCAGCGTATATATCAAAAACTTCAGGATACAGAAAGCCAAGGAACTGCTTATCGGCACTTCATTAAAACTCTATGAGATAGCCGACAGGGTTGGTTATTCCGATCCTAAATACTTCAGCAAGGTTTTCAAGGAAACAACGGGACAGTTACCGGCTGACTACAGAAAATCATATAAATAAGCATTAGATAATTCCCCCTTTTTAAGATTTATCATATTTATTTGACAACCTTGATCTCATAAAATGTGTATAACAAGAAAAATCACCAATAATACACTGTTATGAGACAGGGGGAATTATGAAACGTATTAAAGACTTCTTTCGTTACGATAATATCGGATTGTTATTCATTTTGCCTGCATTTCTATATATGATGATCTTTGTGGGTTATCCCATAATCAGTAATATCATTCTAAGCATTCAGGATGTTTCGGTAAGGAATCTGGTTAAAGGTCAGAAGAACTTTATCGGATTGGCAAATTACATCGATATATTCCATGATGAGGTATTCAGGAAGGCCATGGGAAATACTTTGGTATTTACATTGGCTTGTCTGCTGTTCCAGTTCTTGATCGGCTTTCTTCTTGCGTTGTTTTTCAACAAGAATTTTACATTTTCCAAGACCGTAAGAGGAATGACAATGATCCCCTGGATGATGCCCATGACGGTTACGGCACTGATGTTTAAATTTATGTTTTCGACGGATGTGGGGATCGTCAATTATATTTTGAGATCTGCAGGTTTTATCAAGGAAAACATTGAGTGGCTGACCACTCCGGGAACTGCAATGATCGCGGTAGTAGCGGCAAATGTATGGATAGGGATACCTTTCAACACGATACTTATATCTACCGGACTTACAACTATCCCACAGGAACTGTATGAGAGTGCATCCGTTGACGGAGCTAACGGTTGGCAGAAGCTGACAAAGATCACGCTTCCGCTGCTCAGGCCCACAATAGAATCCGTTTTGGTACTCGGGTTCATATATACGTTCAAGGTTTATGATCTTGTGTATGTAATGACTGAGGGAGGCCCGGTAAACTCCACACATTTACTCTCTACATATTCGTACAAACTATCCTTTGATATGTTCCAGTACAGCAAAGGGTCTTCGGTGGCAAATGTTTTGTTCCTGATATTGTTGCTTGTAGGTATGTTGTATTTAAAGATTACTATGCAAGGTGAGGAAGACTGATGGAAGATAAAAAGCTAAATAAGAAAAAGAATATATTATTTTGTGCGATATCATTAATAATACTTATATTATTGCTGTTTCCCCTGTTTTGGACTCTTATAACTTCATTTAAGACCGAAAAAGAGATATTTATGATACCTCCGACATGGTATCCTCATGTCCTAAATACAAAATCATATGCCGCGCAGATTGAGACGGGTGACTTCAATATGTTCAAGTCATTCTTTAACAGCTTTATGATATCTCTGGGGGCAATGTTTATCGCCGTAATACTTGCTGTACCGGCATCCTATGCAATTGCCAGGTACAGATTTGCTGGAAGACGGGCGATGCTCCTCGGATTCCTGGTCACTCAGATGCTTCCCGTCTCCGTGCTTTTGACACCGATGTTTATCATGTTCAGAAACATGAAAATGTATAACACATGGGGAGCAGCGATCCTGGCTGATGCTACAATAGGCATCCCGTTCTCGGTACTTATTCTCAAAAATTATTTTGCTTCAATACCTAAGGCACTTGAAGAGGCAGCCTATATTGACGGGTGTACAAGACTATCCGCATTTTTGAGAATCCTGATTCCTGTAGCCAAGCCCGGAGTTATTGTGTGTGCGATATTCTCCTTCCTCTATGCATGGGGTGATCTTGCATACGGAATGACCTTTATCCTGGATCAGGAGAAAAGACCCATCACAGCGGGGATATTCAATTTTATGGGACAGTACGGGACGAAATGGAGCTACCTTACGGCGTTTGCCATAGTTGCGATCATACCCGTCACACTGATATTCATCTTCATGCAGAAGTACATAATAAGCGGAATGACAAACGGAGCCGTAAAGGGATAGAAAACATTTGAAAGCAGATACAGGCAGTACTATGATAATGATCGGGAGTATTATTAATTTCTCCCGGTCATTTGATTATTGGGGATAATAATATGAAGAAAACGAGCATAAAAACCAGACTTATGATTTTGTTTATCATAACTTCGATCATTCCGATAATAGTTGTCGAGTTTTTTTCTTTTGTTAATATTTCAAGAACCCTCAGAGAAAATATGCAGATCATGTCCCACAGCAATCTGGGGCAGCTTGATAATAATCTGAATCTTGGACTGGAATCATATGAGGATCTTTTGTATCAGATATACACCGATGACGACATGGTCAAATGGGTCGGTAATCTGGATAATGATATTGATGAGGCCGTGACTGTTAACCAGATGAGAAGACTGTTCAGTGCGCTGCTGTATTCGAAAGAATATATACGAGCAATTTCCGTTATAACTCCGAAAGGGGAGGTGGTAACATATGAGCAAATGACACCGGCAACATACAGAAGTTCCTGGCTTGAAGGATTTGAAATGGGACAGGAAGGCCTGTATAGGGATGTTATAAAAGATTATGATATGCATGTTTATCCCACCGAGTACGGTACAAACTTTGCAAATAAAGACTACTATCTGCTGCACATAGCGCACAGGATAATAGATTATAAAAACCTGGATAAAGAATGTGGAATAGCGATACTGAGCATTGATGAAGAACTGCTTCAAAGCATATGTAACAGATCGGAGCGTGATGGGAAGGTTTTCAATTTTATCGTTGACGGAAACGGACGTATCATTACATTCGGTGACGAACCTTACAGAATAGGAGATGTGGTTACGGATGCGAACAAAGGTGATGCGGTAAAGGGCGAGGATTACGAACTATATTACAAAAAAGCAACAGGACTTCCCTCATCAGCATTCGGGATATATATTCTTCACGATGACGAACTTGACTGGGATATCGTGAACGTAGCCGACATGAGCAGCCTTATCGCTTCTTTGACAAGACAACTCTTCCTGATGTTGATTGTAGGAATAGCAGTGATCGCTATCGTTTTATTCTTATCAACAAAAATGTCAAAGGATCTGATCAGATCGGTACGACAGATTGTGAAAGGGATGGAACAGACGCAGGACGGAGATCTTTCGGTCCGCATATACAAGGACACAAATATGCCGCTTGAGATAGAAAGTATTGCAGACGGATTTAACGATACCTTGGAAAAACTCAATGAAGCGATAACAAGGCAGCAGGAAGCACAGATAGTTGCACTGGAGGCGCAAATCAATCCACACTTCTTGTACAATACACTTGATACAATCAATTGGATGGCGATCGACAGGGACGAATATGATATAAGTAATGCGATAAGTTCACTGGCTACGATACTCAGATATGCCATAGTCAACAGCAATGGCGAAGTGAGCATCCGTGAAGAATCCGAGTGGATCAAAAAATACATATATCTGCAACAGTACAGAGTAAAAAATCGCTTCTCTTGTTCAATAAATGTGGCGCCCGATACTATGGACGCGGGAATACACAAACTGCTGCTGCAACCCTTTGTAGAAAATGCGATTGTTCATGGCTTCGAAAAGGATATTCAGGATGCTGAGCTTGTTATAAATATAGAGAAGAAAGATGAAAACGTGGAAATACGGATTGAAGATAACGGCGCCGGAATGGAAGATGAACTGATGGAAAAGATCAACAACGGTATTTATGAGGATACCGGATCCAAGTCCAGCATCGGCTTGAAAAATGCAGCGACCAGACTGAAAATGTATTATGGTAAAGTAGGAAGTCTTCGAATAGAGAGAGCAAAACCGGAAGGAACAAGGGTAATTATAAGGATTCCATTCATGATTAAATCAGATTAGATTATTCCCCCTTTTTAAGTTTTCTTGAGTTTTCTGTTTGCGTTTTTCAACAGATAATGATCTCGTAAGGAAAACAACTCTTATTTAAGGAGGTATTTATGAAAAAGAGATTTTTAGCAACATTTGTCAGCGCAGTGATGCTGGCAACAGTACTGGCAGGATGTGGTGCTGCAACACAGGCTCCTGCACAGGAGACAGCCGCAAAAGAGGAGACAGCCGAAACAACAGAGGTTGCAGACACTCAGACAGAAGAAGCCGTTCCGGCTTCCGGCGATGCATCGGGGGATGTTACGATCTGGTATTACTGGGAAACTGCCGGCCATCAGGAAGCACTGGACCATATCATTCAGGAGTTTAACGGACAGCAGGATAAGATCAAGGTTCAGGCTAAATATGTTCCTTTTGCTGATTTCAAGAAACAGCTTTCGGTCGGAGCATCTGCAGGTGAACTTCCCGATATCGTTATTCTTGATAACCCGGATCATGCATCATATGCAGCGATGGGAATCTTTGCAGACATAACGGACAGATTTGATGTAAGCAATTATTATCCGGGTCCCGTTAATTCATGTACACTTGACGGAAAGCTTTACGGAGTTCCGTTCGGAAGTAATGACCTGGTTCTTTTCTATAATGAAGACATGCTTGCAGAGGCAGGATGTGAAGTTCCCAAGACATGGGATGAGCTTCTTGATGTAGCAACAAAGACAACAAAGGGTAACGTATACGGATTTGCTCATTGTGCACTTCAGAACGAAGAAGGTACATTTAACTTCCTTCCCTGGGTATGGTCAACAGGCCAGACATCATATGAGATCAATTCGGAAGGCGGAATCAAGGCACTTGAGTTCGAAAAGAGTCTCGTAGATGCGGGAGCATTCCCCAAAGAGGCTATTAACTGGACACAGGGTGATACTATGAACCAGTTTATTTCCGGTAACCTTGCCATGATGATCAATGGTACATGGCAGATTCCCACAATGCGTCAGGAAGTTCCCGACCTTAAGTGGAATGTTGCCCCCATACCTCAGGATAAGCAGCAGGCATCCGGTCTTGGCGGAGAAAACTACGCGGTTATCGACGGCGGAAATGAAGAGGCAGCTATCGCTTTCCTTCAGTATGCAACAAGTAAGGACACATGCCTGTACATGATGGATCATATGGGATATATCTCATCCGATTCAACCATCGCAAAGGACCAGTTCAAGGGTGATGCGGTTTACCAGGTATTCGTAGATGAGATGCAGTATGCAAATGCAAGAGGTCCTCTTCCCGAATGGCCTGATATTTCAGATGCAATCTCACTTGCTTTCAATAAAGTCATTACCGGAGACAGTGATCCCGCATCGGCAGCTGCGGAAGCACAGGCTACAATAGATTCGATCATAGGTAAGTAAATACCATGGTATAATAAATAATGGGGCCAAGATCTTATCTTGGCCCTATTTTCACTAAAAGAGAGGATTCTCGCAATGAATAATGAAACAATGATTCACGATACTTTTTGGAACAGATACCGTAAGCTTGTTAAGCATGAGATGATCCCTTACCAGTGGGATGTGCTTAACGATGCGATCGATATCAATATTGAGAAGGAACGAGATGATGATTTTATTCCGAACGAGAAAAGTCATGCTATAGAGAACTTCCGTATCGCAGCAAAAAGATCGCAGGGGGATCACTACGGTTGGGTATTTCAGGACAGTGATGTCTATAAATGGCTTGAAGCGGTTTCATATTCCCTGATGTATGAATGGGATGAAGATCTGAAAAAAACAGCCGACGATGTTGTGGACCTTATTAGTGAGGCACAGGAAGAAGACGGCTACTTAAATACTTATTTTACAATCAAGGCACCCGAGAGGAAATACAAGCGCCTTGGGGAAAGTCATGAATTATACTGTGCCGGGCATTTTATAGAAGCGTCGGTTGCGTATTACGAAGCAACAGGTAATGAAAAGGTATTGAGTGTTGCCCGAAAACTTGCCGATCATATATGTTCTGTATTCGGAGAGGGTGAAGGAAAGATCTGCGGAGTGGATGGTCATGAAGAGATAGAGATAGGACTGATGAAACTCTACCATCTGACGGGAAATGACACTTACCTTAAAGAAGCGGAATTCTTTCTTCGCCAAAGAGGGAAGGACCCGGAATTTTTTGACAGGCAGAAAGCAGCAGATGCAAAAGATCCTATCATAGCAGGTGTTTACACGTTTCCTAAAAAGTATTTTCAGATGCATGTGCCGGTTGAACAACAGGACACAGCGGAGGGTCATGCTGTAAGGCTTGTTTACATGAGTACAGCACTGGCTGATCTTGCAGCAACCACAAACGATAAAGGTCTTGCGGATGTGTGCAGGAAGATATGGCGTAATATTGCGGACAAGAGAATGTATATAACGGGAGGAATAGGCTCCACGGTCATCGGCGAGGCATTTACTCTCGACTATGATCTTCCGAACGATACTATGTATTGCGAGACCTGTGCTTCGATCGGCCTGATATTTTTTGCCATACAGATGCTCAGGATAGAGTCGAGATCGGAGTATGCCGACATTATGGAAAGAGCATTGTATAACACCGCACTGGCAGGAATGGCGTTGGACGGAAGGCATTTCTTCTACGTTAATCCTCTCGAAGTTGTTCCCGAAAAATCCGCAAATGATCCGGGAAAGAGTCATGTCAAACCGGTACGTCCCGAATGGCTCGGATGTGCATGCTGCCCGCCCAACCTTGCGAGGATGATTGCATCGGTCGATAAGTATATTTATACCGCAAAGGAGGATGAAATTCTCGTCAATCTGTTCATCAGATCGGAATCGGATTTTGAGCTAAACGGGCATACTGTCAGGATAAAACAGGAGTGTGATTATCCGAGAAGCGGCAAGATCACATTTTTAGTGTCCAACAACGGAACTAATCCGGTAAATCTGAAGATACGAATCCCCGGATGGGCTGATGATTATGCAGGTAAGGTAGACGAAAAGACAGCAGATATAGTTTCGGATAACGGTTATTGGAACGTTGCTATCCCCGGAGGGGATCATAGAATCGGATATGACATTCAGATTACCCCCAAGAGATGGTATTGCAATCCGAAGGTTTCCGAGAACATCGGAAAGGTTGCAATCGCAAGAGGACCTCAGGTTTACTGCGCGGAGGGGGCTGATAACGGAATAGGACTTCACAACCTTAATCTTCCGGCGGATTCGGAGCTTAGTTATGAGTGGAGGGATGATATCCTTGGCGGAGTCGGTGTGATTGATGCCAAGGGATGGAGAACCGATGCAAATGATTTTGGAGAAGGCCTTTACTATACTGGTAACAGACCTAGAGAAGAAGAATGCAGTATAAGGCTGATCCCTTATTATGCATGGGCAAACAGAGGAGAGGGCGAGATGCGTGTGTGGCTTAATGAAGCGAAGTGAGGAGGTTACGGATGATCACAAGGTCGGACAATAAGCTTATCTACCGGTATGATTCGGAGATGCTGTGGATCGAAGCGTGGGGTGAAAATGCTGTAAGGATAAGAGCAACAAAATGTGCAAAAATGCCGGATGAAGACTGGGCACTTACCATACCTCAAAATTCCAAAGCGGTTATTGAAAACGATGCCGAAGGCGGAGTTCTCAAGAATGGAGAGATAATTGTCCGCATAACTCAAACGGGAAAGATCAGTATCAACCGTTCCAACGGTAAAACAGTACTCGAAGAGTACTGGAGAAACCGCCGTGATATCAGGGATTCAAAGTGCAGCGCCATAGAAGTTGAGGGTAGAGAGTTTAAGCCTCATCCGGGAGGAAACTATCATCTCACTGTCCGTTGGGAATCTCCCGATAAAGAAGAAAAAATATACGGAATGGGCCAATACCAGCAGGATTTCCTTAATCTCAAAGGATGTGATCTTGAACTGGCACACAGGAATTCACAGGCAAGTGTTCCGTTTGCTATCTCGTCTTTGGGGTACGGACTGCTGTGGAACAATCCGGCGATCGGAAGATGCGTTTTCGGCAGAAATATCACGTCATTTGAAGCATACAGTACCGATATAATGGATTACTGGATTGTTGTCGGAGATACTCCGGCACAGATTGAAGAGGCTTATGCAAAGGTTACGGGTACCGTCCCTATGATGCCGGAATACGGGCTTGGATTCTGGCAGTGCAAGCTTCGCTATCAGACCCAGGAAGAGTTGCTGGATGTTGCAAGAAGATATAAGAGGGAGAACATACCTCTTGATGTTATAGTTGTGGATTTCTTTCATTGGCCGAGGCAGGGAGAATGGAAATTCGATCCTGTGTACTGGCATGATCCAAAGGCTATGATAGATGAACTGGAGTCAATGGGTATCAAACTGATGGTATCTATATGGCCTACGGTAGACCGTGAGAGCGAAAATTATAAATATATGCTGGAAAACGGATTTCTGGTAAGGACCGAGAGAGGATTCCGTGTCGGTCTGAATTTTGAGGGCGCAACGATACATATTGATGTTACCAATCCCGAAGCAAGAAGATATCTGTGGGATACGGTTCTCAAGAATTATTACGAACTCGGAGTAAGGATATTCTGGCTTGATGAAGCCGAGCCTGAGTACAGTGTGTACGATTTTGACAACTACCGTTATTATCTCGGACCTGATCTTATGATCGGAAATATATACCCCGTTGACTATGCCAGAACGTTCTATGAAGGCATGAAGGAGATGGGACAGGAGAATATCGTTAACCTTATAAGATGTGCCTGGGCAGGTAGCCAGAGGTTTGGTGCACTTGTGTGGTCCGGTGATATAGCGTCCAGTTTCGAAAGTATGAAAAACCAGCTGGTTGCAGGACTTAATATGGGCCTGGCAGGCATACCGTGGTGGACTACCGACATAGGCGGTTTTCACGGAGGAGATCCGAATGATCCGGCATTTCGTGAATTGTTTGTCAGATGGTTTGAGTGGGGGACATTTTGTCCGGTCATGAGGCTTCACGGAGACAGAGAGCCGAGGCAGCCACAGGTCGGAACGACAGGAGGAGCAACATGCCGCTCGGGAGCCGCTAACGAAATATGGAGTTACGGAGAAGAAGTATATGAAATATGCAGGCAGTATATAGATCTCAGGGAGTCCATGAGAGACTACATAAGGGACCTGATGAATGAAGCTCATGAAAAGGGAACACCGGTCATGAGGACCCTGTTTTACGAGTTTCCGGATGATAAGAAGGCATGGGAGGCAGAGGATGAGTACATGTTTGGCGGCAAATACCTTGTGGCTCCGGTTTTTGAGGCGGGTGTAACCAACAGACAGGTCTATCTGCCGAAGGGTGCCGGATGGAAGAACCGTGATAATGAAACGGTCTACGAAGGAGGGTGCACAATAACTGCTCAGGCTCCTCTGAAAGTGATTCCCGTGTTTGAAAGACTGGATGAAAAATCATAAAGTTTTCCCTATCTTCAGCCGATATAAATATTAGTTAAATATGACTACGGAGAGCACATTTTTCAATGGATTGAAATTGGAAAATGTGCTTTTTTGCACCTATCGGCAGGAGGGCTTTGTATGATCGGACAGGCAGCTGGATTTGCGGGAAGTTACGGCGGATATTACAACTATCGGTATACAAACAGGCAGATAAATGAGGCGTTATCTGATAATGCCGCAAGCAAGGCGGATGATAAAGTCAAACAGACAAAAAGCAGCACTGTGATGTCCGATTATTACAGGGAAAATCCCGACAAGAGAGCAGAGCAGGAGAACCGCGTCAATGAAGGGCGAAAGCTGCTGAAAGAAGCAGGACTGTATCCCGAAGATATCAATAATCTTTCCATGGACTGTTTTAAGGATTCGGTAAGCAGGTTGATCTCTAACATACCATACAGTTCCACGAGACCCTTTGATGAGGAAACAGTAGTCATATCCGATGCCGGATGGGAAAACATGAAAAGCGATCCGGATTATGCGGCGTGGGTAGCGGGATTTATCAAAGAGGACCGCTCTGCCGCCAATTCCGTAAGTGACGGTGAAGATAAAGGAACATACTGCGTCCACAATTTTGGAGCCACTCCCGAAGAATACAGAGGGCACAGTTTCAGCAAGATATTCGGCGGAACCGCAGCCGGAGCAAGAACGATGTATATTGCAGAAAGCGGTAATGACGGAATAGTAACACGAGCCCCGAGAGCCGACAGGCAGCCGGAGAGGAATTACAACCTCTGGAATACCATGAGAAGATCCGGCCTTAGGAGACAGCAGGAACTGCTCGAAGCAAACACTCAGTTCAGAACTCAGCAGAAAAAACAGATCAGTGAGACCGCCTGATAACAACGGCAAGGACGGTTACGAATAAAGTGCCGCATACTATGAGCTGGATGCACATGGCGGACCATACACCGACAAGACCGTATGATGCGGACAGGAAAGCCGCAAGAGGTATTCTTACAAACCACATTGTGGAAAGATTCAGCAGTGTGGAGAATATTGTTTTGCCCATACCCCGGAATATTCCGGTCGTAACTATGGATGCGGCAAAGAAAGGCTCGGCAAACGCTTCTATACGAAGAATTTTAGATCCGATATCTATGACAAGAGGATCGGGAGACAGAAGCCCTATCATCTCCGCGGAGAATACATACATAAGACATCCCGTAACTGTCATCATGACCATCGCAAGTGCTATCGTCATGTATGACATCCTCTTTACGAGATCATTTCGTTTTGCCCCGACACTCTGGCCGATAAGGGTGGTTGCCGCGGCGGATATACCGTAGCCCGGCATGTAACACAGGCCCTCAGCCGTGATGGCGAATGAATTAGCTGCGATGGCCACTGTTCCGAGAGGTGCAACGATTTTCGTAAATGCCACATAGGCTCCTCCCGTTATAGCGTTTTCGGCGGCAATGGGAAGCGCAATCGTTATAGCTTTTTTCAGTTCGTCCGCATATCTTGTTTCATATGTTTCTTTCCGAAGATGCAGCATTTCGGAGCGCACCAGAAGGAAGTACAGCATCGCGAACGCACAGACCGCTTCACTTGTTATGGTTCCGAGTGCGGCACCGCGTACACCGAGTCCAAGCCCCGGCAGGTAGAAAGATATTCCGAATACATTTTTCGTCCCCGAAGGGAAAATAAACAGTGCGTTAAAGAGAACATTCAGAAAGCACATCGCGATATTTATAATCCCCGGAACCCTCATATTTCCGCTGCACTGCAGCATGCTGCCCGAGGTATAACTTGCGGCCATAAAAGGCATTCCGGCAGACAGGATCATAAAATAAGCCGATGAGTCGCGGATTATATTGGCGCCTCCGCCGAGCCATACGGGAAGATACCTGCTGATGATCATTGACACTATTGCCATAAACACACTGACAGCCAGCGCTGTCATAAGTCCGTGCCGTGTAAGTGATCTTGCGTCCCTGAATCGTCCGGCGCCTATACGGTGCGCCACCTGAACAGAAAATCCTGTGCCTATTGCAAGCGTTATGCCGTTTATCAGCCATGTTGTGCTTGTAACGAGACCTATGGCAGCCCCTGCATCGCTTCCTAAGTGTCCGACCATCGAAGCATCGCAGTACTCCATAGCCACGGTCGTGATCTGGCTGAGTATCGCAGGGATACTTAACAGTATAATAGTTTTAACCTCCTGTGAGGCTTTAAGCTTTTCGCCGTTGCGGAGCCATTCAAGATTATCTTTTGCCATGTGGGTATGATATCACACTTTCATTTTTTTTGTATCATTGATATAATCTTTTAATCCGAAAAGGGTTATGATTATGGATATTTGGAATTTACTTATTGAATCTTTTCCGAGAATAATACTGCCGGGTCTTGCGATGACCATACCGCTTACCGTTATCTCTTTTGCACTGGCACTTGTTATAGCGGTTATAGTTGCACTCATTCAGTATTCAAAGGTCCCGGTACTGACACAAATTGCAAGAGTATATATCTGGATCATAAGAGGCACACCACTTCTCGTTCAGCTGATGGTAGGCTATTACGGCCCGTCGGCTTTCGGAATCAAGCCTAACGGCTTTGTTGTTGCGATCATTGTGTTTGCAATAAACGAGGGGGCATATTGTGCTGAGACTATCCGTGGCTGTATGGAAAGTGTTCCGAAGGGACAGCTTGAGGCCGGCTATTGCGTTGGCATGAGCTACCCCGGGATCATGTGGCATGTGATTTTGCCCCAGGCATTTCGTGCGGCGTTCCCGGCACTCGGCAATTCGCTGATCAGCATGGTGAAGGATACCTCGCTTGCATCGAATATCACGGTTACGGAAATGTTCCTTGCAACGAGACAGATCGCAGGCAGAACATATCAGTTCCTGCCGCTGTATCTCGAAGTTGCGTTTATATATCTGATGTTCTCGACAGTTCTGGAAGCATTCCAGCGTCGCGGAGAAGCAAGACTTGGAAGGTATGATCATGGCACTTCTGGAAGTTAGGAATCTCGTAAAATCATTTGACAGGGGCACTGTCCTTAGGGGAATAGATCTTACCGTTGATAAGGGAGATGTTATGGCTGTGCTGGGACCTTCGGGTTCGGGCAAGACAACGATGCTAAGATGCCTTAATTATCTTGAGATTGCTGATTCGGGTGAGATGACATTTGACGGTGTGCTATATGACTTTAGTTCGTCATCCAAAAAAGATATAGCCGATCTTCGCAAGCAGACGGGATTTGTATTCCAAAGTTACAATCTTTTCTCAAACAAAACCGTGCTGGATAACGTAACCCTCGGTTTAATATCGGGAAGAGGGATAGACAAAAAGATTGCCGAAGAGACAGGGCTTCGGGAACTTGAAAGAGTGGGGATGGCTGATCACGCAGACAGGTATCCGGCCCAGCTTTCGGGAGGACAGCAGCAAAGAGTGGCAATCGCAAGAGCACTTGCAACGGACCCGAAGATCATATATTTTGATGAGCCGACATCGGCGCTTGATCCGGAACTGACAACGGAGGTGCTTGATGTAATAAGGCAGCTTGCCGGGTCCGGTATTACGATGGTCGTTGTTACACATGAGATGTCATTTGCAAAAGACGTAAGCTCCAAAGTTGTATTTATGGAGGACGGTTTGATTATAGAGCAGGGAAATTCCAAAGAGTTCTTCAATAATCCGAAGGAGGAGAGGACAAGGGAATTCCTGAAACTGAACATATAAAAAAGGTGGTGTAAAGTTTTCTATGAAAACTTTGCAGCACGTAGGCCACGCCTCCACGAAGTGGACTTTGAATGGCGTGGCTCTCAAGAAAATAAGGAGGAAGAATTTATGAGAAAATCACTGGTTATCATTTTAGCATTGCTGATGGTGTGTGCTCTTGCAGGGTGCGGATCAAACAGTGGCGCAGGCAGCCATCTGGAGAGGATCAAAGCCGCAGGCAAGATCACTGTTGCAACGGAAGGCGCATGGGCACCTTTTACATATCATGATGAGACCACAAACGAGCTTGTGGGGTTTGATGTTGAAGTTGCAAAGGAGATTGCAAAGCGAATCGGTGTTGAAGCAGAGTTTGCCGAGGGTAATTTTGACGGAGGTCTTACGGGAGTATCGCAGGGTACTTTTGATATGATGGCAAACGGAGTTGATGTCACTGCGGACAGACAGCAGACTTTTGATTTTACGGACCCGTATGCATACGATCACGCGGTAGTTGTTGCCAAGGCCGACAATGGGGATATTGCTTCTTTTGATGATCTTGCCGGCAGGACCACAGCCAATTCCGTAGGATCGACTTATGCGCAGATGGGAGAAGACCACGGAGCAACAGTTGTAAATGTTCCTACACTCGGGGAGACGATGGAACTTGTTGAAAACGGAACGGCAGATGCAACTATCAATGCAAACACCTCGGTTCAGGATTATTTCAATACGACCGGAAATACTTCTCTTAAAGTTGTTGCAACCGATGAAGAGACAACAAATTACGCCATACCTCTTAAAAAGGGTGAGGACAACGATACACTAAGAGAAGCTATCAATAAAGCGATCGCGGATATGAAGGCGGACGGAACGCTTTCGGAGATTTCGGTGAAATATTTCGGATCGGATATTACCAAAGAGTAGGAAGATTTTAATCAGATAACGGAAACTGTATATGTACGAGTATAAAAAGAGAATAGGATTCAGTGAATGCGATACGGACAGAAGGTTGTCCGTTACCGCACTTATAGATGCGTTTCAGGACTGTTCGACATTTCAGTCGGAAGACTCGGGTGTGGGATTTGATGTGCTGCAGTCCAAAAATCTTGTATGGGTGATCAATTACTGGGAGCTTGAAATTGATAAGCTTCCTTATCTGTGTGACTATGTTACTGTCGGAACTTATCCCTACAGCTTTAAGGCGTGTTTCGGACTCAGAAATTTCTATATGAAGGATGAGAAGGGCGAATATCTGGTTAAGGCGAACTCGATGTGGACTCTTATAGATTCTGTGGAGATCAAGCCTGTCAAGGCACCGGATTTTATCCATGAGGCGTATACGGTAGAGGATAAGCTCGATATGACATATAACCCGAGGAAAGTTCTGATACCGAAGGATGAAGGTGTAACAGTAACGCAAAAAGATCCTGTGCATATCCAGATACATCATCTTGACAGTAACCATCATGTGAACAACGGACAGTATGTAAAGCTTGCCCTTTCCCAGGCAGGTGATCCGGAGGTGTCCCATCTTCGTATTGATTACAGGAAGCAGGCAATGCTGGGGGATGTGATCTATCCCGTTGTGTACTCAACCGGGGACGAAAGAGTGGTTGCACTTAATGACGAAGAGGGTAATCCCTTTTCGGTATCCCAGTTCATTTTGAAATAAATTTATACATAGAAGAAGTTGAAAGGGATTGGCTCTCAAGATTAAACGGAGGTTACGGGATGATCGACAAAAACAAAAAACAGTTCTACAAAAACCAGGCGGAAACAATTATCAAGAAGCTGAATCTGCGCAAGATGGAAGGGTATTATGCCGATACCGTGGAGGAAGCGTACGGGAAAGTACTTGAGCTTATCGGAAAATCGCCGGCGAGCATCGGATACGGCGGATCAATGACGATCGACAATTCCGATCTCAAGGAAAAGATCAAAGAGGCCGGACATAATCTTATCGTAAGAGAAGATTACAAGACAGATGATCAGGTCAAAGAGCTGAAGTCGAAGATGATAAATGCGGATACCTTCCTTATGAGTACGAATGCTATCACGCTTGACGGAGAGCTTATCAATATCGACGGCAGGGGAAACAGGGTATCGTACCTTATCTACGGACCGGATCAGGTAATTGTTATAGCCGGTATGAACAAGGTTGTAAAGGATGTGCAGTCAGGAATCGACAGGACAAGAAATGTTGCTTCTCCGGCAAATACGGTCAGACTTAACTGTGATACACCCTGTGCCAAAATTGGACGCTGTGCGGACTGCCTGGAGCATACGATATGCTGCGAGATAGTAGTAACAAGAGCATCAATGGTTCCCGGCAGAATCAAAGTTGTGCTTGTTGGCGAGGAACTGGGGTATTAACTGCAGATAGGGTAGGGTCCACTGACAAAAATAGGAGGGATCCGGAACAGGATCCCTCCATTTTTGTAACCACCGTTTATTATGACAGAAGCACCTTCTCATATGCTTCGAGTACAGCTTTTTGCAGAACCTCTCTCGCTTCATGCGAAATGGGATGGGCGATGTCGCGGTATTCCCCTTCGGGAGTTTTGCGACTGGGCATTGCGATGAACAACCCTTTATCGCCTTCGATGATCTTGATATCGTGTATCGCAAATTCATTATCGAGAGTGATCGAGGCAACAGCCTTCATATTTCCTTCTTTCGTCATCTTTCGAATCCGAACATCTGTAATATTCATTCTATCGATTCAGTCCTTTCATACTTGAGTGATGCAAAGCTTAGAATACGTAGCGGTCACTCTTCTCAATGACAACCTTCGGTCCGTCCTCACCCTTGTAATAGGAGTTGGCAAGTATCGTACCGCCGCTCTCAACGATGCAGTTCTCGATGTATGTATTATCACCGATATAGACATCATTCAGGATGATGGAATTCTTGATCGTACAGTTGCTTCCTACAAATACCTTCTTGAACAGTATGGAACCTTCCACGGTACCGTTTATGATCGTTCCGGATGCAACGAGGCTGTTGACCACGTTTGACCCGACATTGTACTTTGCGGGAGGAAGATCATCAACCTTTGTATAAACATCGGGATACTGTCTGAAGAAGTAATCTCTTACGTCTGCCTTGAGGAAGTCCATGTTAGTGCGGTAGTAATCGTCGATGGAAGCGATATTGCTCCAGTAGGTCTTGATCTTGTATCCGCATATTTTCTTGACATTCATGTAGCGGATCAGGATATCCCTTACAAAATCGAACCGCTCTTCCTCGGCGCACTTTTCAATGAGCTCGATAAGGAGTCTTCTTCTGATAACATATATTCCGCACGAAACAAGTGTTGACTTGGCAGCGATGGGCTTCTCTTCAAAATCTACCACCTGCATCTCATCGTTTAGCTTAACCATTCCGAAACGCTCGCAGTCCTTCGGATCATGGATCTCGGAGCATACGAGAGAAATATCGGCACCTTTTTCCATATGGAATTCGAGGAGTTCGTTGTAATCCATCTTGTAGATTCCGTCACCGGATGCTATTACAACGTAAGGCTCATGACTTTCCTTGAGGAACGAAAGGTTCTGGTAGATGGAATCAGCCGTGCCTCTGTACCAGAAATGGTTGTCGCTTGTTACGGTAGGCGTGAATATGTGAAGTCCGCCCTGCTTACGTCCGAAATCCCACCACTTTGATGAACTTAAATGTTCGTGGAGACTTCCCGCATTATACTGGGTGATAACTCCTACTTTGGTAATACGCGAGTTAGCCATGTTACTCAGGGCAAAATCAATAGCTCTGTAGTTTCCCGCAACGGGCATTGCGGCAATGGCGCGCTTTTGTGAAAGTTCTTTCATTCTGTATGTGTTTCCGCCCGCTAATATAAGTCCGATCGCTCTCACAGTTCGTCACCTGCCTTTATCAAAGTTTTGCCGCTTCCCAAAGCGTTATTCTCAAAATCATTCTTAACAAGGTTTCCGGAGATCACACTGTTCTTGCCCACACTTACGCCGTCGGGCACGATTGTATGTTCACCAACCGTAACGATACCGTTTGTATATATCGAAGGATCTGTTTCGTTAGGGGCTTCATCTCCGGTACCGAGGATAACGTTATTGCCGATCCTGACATCTTCGGCGATGATTGCTTTTGTGATATCACATCCGTCGCCGATCTCGGTATTGTTCATTATGATGGAGTCTCTTACTATCGTATCCTTTCCTATGGTGATGTTACATCCGATAACCGAATTGTAGACCTTGCCGTATACATACGTTCCTTCTCCGATTATGGAGCGTTCAACTACGCTGCTTTCAGAAATATACTGCGGAGGAAGCGTCTCGGAACGGGTGTAGATCTTCCAGTATTCCTCATACAGATTGAAGTCGGGAACGATATCGATAAGCTCCATATTGGCTTCCCAATATGAATGAAGTGTTCCCACATCCTTCCAGTAGCTGTTGAACTCGTATGCAAAGCATCTTCCGCCCTTGTTGAAAAGGTAAGGAATAATATGCTTACCGAAGTCAAGGTTGGGCTGGTCAGCCATTGCAACAAGGGATTCACGCAATGATTTCCAGTTGAAGATGTATATCCCCATTGAAGCCAGGTTACTGCGGGGCTTCTCGGGCTTTTCCTCAAACTCTGTTATCTGTCTGTTTTCATCGGTGATAAGTATGCCGAATCGTTTTGCTTCTTCGATAGGAACGGGCATAGCCGCAATCGTGATCTCGGCATTGTTGCTCTTGTGGTAATCGAGCATAACCTCGTAGTCCATCTTGTAGATATGATCTCCCGACAGGATCAGAACGTAGTCAGGATTGAAGGTTTCCATATATTCTATGTTCTGGTAAATGGCATTTGCCGTACCGGTGTACCACTCACTGTTTGTACTCTTTTCGTAAGGGGGAAGAACAGTAACGCCGCCGATGTTTCTGTCCAGATCCCACGGTATACCGATACCGATGTGGGTATTGAGACGTAGCGGACGATACTGTGTCAGAACGCCGACGGTGTCGACACCTGAGTTAATACAGTTACTGAGAGGAAAATCGATAATACGGTATTTTCCTCCGAATGAAACGGCCGGTTTTGCGACCTTTGATGTCAGTATGCCCAGTCGGCTTCCCTGGCCGCCGGCAAGCAACATCGCAATCATCTCTTTCTTAATCACGTTACCACCTCTGTCTTTCCAAGCTGTAATCCGGTTGTAAAAAATCACACCATGGTTATTTTATCACAATTATTTGATAAAATAAACAAAAAAAGTCTCAGAATTTAAAAAGTATTTGTAAAAAATTACAAAGGTTGAGTTTTTTGTCCCGATGGACTATTATTAAACCTATGTATACGATAGATTTTTCAAAACCAATCAGGGTGCATTTCATCGGAATAGGCGGGATCAGTATGAGCGGTCTTGCCGAGATTCTGCTTAATGCCGGATTTACCGTATCCGGGTCTGACAGAACTCCTTCGCCGCTTACACAAAAGCTTGAGGAAGAAGGTGCGAAGATATATTACGGGCAGAGAGCGGAAAATATCACACAGGATATACAGCTTGTCGTGTATTCTGCTGCGATCAGAGAAGACAATCCCGAATATGCCCAGGCAAAATCATATGATATCCCTATGCTCACAAGAGCTCAGCTTCTCGGACAGATAATGAAGAACTACAAAACGAGTATTGCGGTATCGGGAACTCACGGCAAGACGACAACGACCTCGATGATAACCTCCGTTCTGCTTGCGGCGGATGCGGACCCTACGGTTTCGGTGGGCGGAATGCTTCCTATGATAGGGGGAAATATCAGGATAGGAAATTCGGATTGTTTTCTGACGGAGGCCTGTGAGTACACTAACAGTTTTCTTAGCTTCTTCCCTACGGTTGCGGTTATATTAAATATTGAAGAAGATCATCTTGATTTTTTCAAGGATATAGATGATATAAGAAATTCATTTGCAAAGTTTGCCGGACTTCTTCCCGAAGACGGGCTTCTCGTTATAGATGCGGATATAGACGATATCGAAGGAATCACAAAGGATGTAAAATGTCCGGTAGTTACAGTATCAGGATCTTCGGAGGCAGACTATACCGCGGATTCGGTTGTATATGATGATAAGGGCTGCGCATCATTTAATGTTATTAAGGGTGGCAGTGTATATACAAAAGTTAAACTGTCGGTTCCCGGGAAACACAACATATCAAATGCCCTTGCAGCAATAGCGGTTTGCGACAGGATCGGGATAAGTGCGGAGGATATTGTAAAGGGTCTTGATGGTTACGATGGTGTAGACAGGAGATTCCAGTTTAAAGGCAGGATCGGGGGAGTGACCGTTATCGACGATTACGCCCACCATCCTACAGAAATAGCGGCAACGCTTTCCGCTGCCGAAAACTACCCGCACGAAAAACTTTGGCTTGTATTCCAGCCCCATACGTATTCAAGGACCAAAGCACTTTTCGATGAATTTGTCAAGGTATTGAGCGGAGCGGAAAATGTAGTGTTAGCAGACATATATGCAGCCCGGGAAAAGGATAATCTCGGCATTTCTTCGGAAGATCTGTGTGAGGCTATAAAAAATAACGGAACTTCAGCATACTATTTTGGTTCATTTGACGAAATTGAGAATTTCCTGCTGCAGAATTGTTCACCCGGTGATTTGTTGATAACTATGGGTGCCGGGGACGTGGTAAAGATTGCGGACAGCCTCCTTGGTAATTAAGTTATTCACATTATCCACAGCCTGTATAAGCTTATGTTGCTGACCGGGGCTGTGGATTTTTAATTTACATAACGGAAATGTGACAAAACAGGATAATGGTCTGAATTTATACTAAAACGGAGGCAGGATCATCAGTTTCCATAAATAGTTTGCATCTTGTTATTCACATTATCCACAATCGCGCAAACCCTTGAAAACACTGGGTTTGCGGCAAAATCAACTGTTTCATTTTTCATATTGCGGTGCTATAATCTGACACATACTTGATTGCTTTTGCAAATACATTATGAAACAGGTGATTTAATGGAGCAGATCACATTAAACAGTGATTTATGCTGTGACGCTCTGGTGATTCCCGGTGCCGCTGTCGAGAGGTGCCTTAAGGAAGCAAACGAGTCGCAGCTTAAGATATATTTGTATCTTTTGAAAAACGGAGAACAAAACCCTACGGTCAGTTCCATAGCGGACTATTTTAATTATTCCGAACAGGATGTTAAGCGTGCGCTCAGGTTCTGGAACAACAAGACCGTTGTGGGCAAGAATACTGCCGGAGGAAATGTTGTGGAGTTTTCTGGGAGGCCTACATACTCAAAGGAAGAGATCGCCCGGTTTATGGGAAAGCCCGATGTGGGGCAGCTGCTGTTTATTGCGGAGCAGTACATGGGACGTCCTATCAGACCCGATGAAGTGACATCGATATTGTACATATATGATGAGCTCGGGTTTGGAACAGATCTTGTGGAGTATCTTCTTGAGTACTGTATCAGCAACAACAAGAAAAGTTTCCGAAGTATAGAAGCCGTGGCTAACGAATGGAAGGAAGCAGGGGTCGGAACACTGGCTGCCGCCAAGAAGCTTACAAGGCATATTCCAAAGGAGATGAAGGCGGTTATGGAAGCGCTGGGATTTCCGAAGGACCGTCAGCCTGTTGAGGCCGAAGTTGCCTATGTGCGCAGATGGACCGAAAGATACGGCTACGGAATGGATATAATAGGCGAAGCATGTGCAAGAACGGTTCTTGCGACCGGTAAGCCCAGTCTCCGCTATGCGAACGGTATCCTTAAAGGGTGGCATGATGCAAATGTTACAAAACCCGAGGATATAATCGCTCTTGATGAAGAGTTTCACAGGAACAACATGAAGGAATCATTACCGGCGGCATCATCTGCCAAGAATGACAGGAAGAAAGCGTCCGCGGGTAAATTCAGAAACTTTAACGAGAGACAGTACGATTACGAAGCTCTCATGAAGGATCTGATGTAGTTAATTTAGGGATAGAAACGGAGCATTTATGGCGCTCACACAATCGCAGTATGACGAGATAATGCGCGGATACGAAAGACGCCGCGAAAGATCACGACAGGAAGCACAGCAGGCAAGAGAGCTTGTCAGGGAGCAAATCCCCGAGTATAGAGCAATTGAAGAGAGGATAACGGATCTGGCAATGGAAAGTGCCTCCCGTATGTTTGACGGTGACACAGGGGCTGTTTCCCAAATGAGATCCGAAATGAAAAAGCTTACGGACAGGCAGAAGGAACTTCTTGCAGAGAACGGGTTTGCCGAAGATTATCTCGAAGAAAAGTATGAGTGCAGCGACTGCAAGGATACAGGTTATATTGACGGAACAACAAAGTGCCACTGCTTGAGGCAGGCAATTCTTCGATATACATATCGCCAGTCCAATATAGAGGACGTTCTTCAAAGGGAAAACTTCGACACCCTAAGTTACGAATACTATACCGATGCCGAGTGTGAGAAGATGAAGGAAATCATTGCGCAGTGTAAAAAGTTTGCGGATGATTTTGGCACGAAGTACGAAAACATCCTGCTTCAGGGCAATGTGGGAGTCGGAAAAACGTTTCTTACAAACTGCATGGCAAAGGCCGTTCTTGATAAAGGATATTCAGTCATATACTTTACATCCATGCGGTTGTTTGATACACTTTCCCGTGGGATTTTCAGATATGATGATGACGAATCATGGGATCTTCAAAAAGATATTCATACATGTGACCTGCTGATAATTGACGACTTAGGAACCGAGAGCGTCAATTCTTTTGTTGCATCCAGACTGTTTGATATTCTTAATGAAAGAGATCTTAGGAAGAAGTCGACTATCATATCGACGAACCTGTCTTTTGAGGACCTCGGCGGCAGATACACCGAGCGTAACTTTTCACGGATTTTCGGAAATTATAAAATACTTCGCCCCGATGTGGAAGATATCAGGATCAGAAAGAGGAAAAAATGAGAAATCAACACGAAGAAAAACGTAATCTCGAAACAATTCCTGTAGGCTCGCTTCGTATGATACCTCTTGAGGGCTGTAAAGAGCTCGGCAAGAAGATCGACGCGTATCTCGTTAAATGGAGAACGGAGCGGGAGAACGAACATAAGGATTCACTGGCATTTTCAGGATATCAGAGAGATTCATATATCCTTGATGCGAAAATAGCAAGGTTCGGCTCCGGAGAAGCAAAGGGAGTCATTAATGAGTCGGTAAGAGGAACCGATCTGTATCTGATAGTTGATGTCAACAACTACAGTCTCACATATTCTTTGTGTGGTATACAAAACCACATGTCACCTGACGATCATTACCAGGATCTTAAGAGAATAATCGCTGCCGTCGGCGGAAAGGCAAGAAGGATAACCGTTATTATGCCGTTTCTGTATGAGAGCAGGCAGCACAAGAGAAGCACGAGAGAATCTCTTGACTGCGCACTGGCGCTTCAGGAACTTGTCAGAATGGGCGTTGATAACATAATTACCTTCGATGCGCATGATGCGAGGGTTCAAAATGCGATTCCTCTTAACGGATTTGAAACGGTACAGCCGACATACCAGTTCATAAAAGGACTTCTCAAAGAGGTCAAGGATCTGAATCTCGATTCCGATCATATGATGGTGGTAAGCCCGGACGAGGGCGGTATGAGCCGTGCAATCTATATGGCAAACGTTCTCGGACTTGATATGGGAATGTTCTATAAGAGAAGAGATTACACAAGAGTGGTTGAAGGACGCAACCCTATCGTAAGTCACGAATTCCTGGGATCAAGTGTTGAGGGCAAGGACGTTATCGTAGTGGATGACATGATCTCTTCCGGCGAGAGTGTTATAGAGGTGGCCAAGCAGCTTAAAAAGAGAAATGCGGGAAGAATATTCATAGCGGCCACATTCGGTTTGTTTACAAACGGTCTTGCATGTATGGATGAGGCGTATGAGCAGGGAATGATAGATAAGCTTCTGACGACGAACCTTATATACCAGACACCGGAACTTCTCGAGAGACCCTATTACATAAACTGTGATATGAGTAAGTACATAGCATATATAATAGACACACTTAATCACGATATTTCCATAAGCGACCTGCTCGACCCGAATGAGAGAATCCAGGCGGCGATCGCTGCATACAGAGAAAATCGTGAAGATGAAGATGACTGATAAAGATGGCATTCAAATAAGAAAAGGAGATGCAAAAATGGCAAGTGAGATCAAAGATATTAACTTGGCACCTTCAGGTGAGAAGAAGATCGAATGGGTAAAGAGAAACTGTGATCTTTTAAGGACACTTGAAGAGGAGTTTGTTAAGACAAAGCCTTTTAAAGGCAAGAAGGTTGCTCTTTCCGTACATCTTGAAGCGAAGACTGCATACCTGTGTAAGGTTCTGGCAGCGGGCGGTGCCGAGATGTATGTAACGGGATCAAATCCTCTTTCAACTCAGGATGATGTTGCCGCAGCCCTTGTTAAGGCAGGACTTGAGGTTCACGCATGGTACGGCACCACACCCGAAGAATATGAAAATCACATACGTGCGGTATTATCTCCGGGACCGAACATTATAATCGATGACGGCGGAGACCTTGTTCATATGATCCATACCGAGATGCCCGAGCTTATTCCCGGTATTATCGGAGGATGCGAAGAGACAACGACAGGTATATTAAGACTTCGGGCAATGGACCGCGATGGCGAGCTTAAGTTCCCCATGGTACTTGTTAACAATGCACAGTGCAAGCATTTCTTTGATAACAGATACGGTACGGGCCAGTCAGTATGGGACGGCATTAACCGTACTACAAACCTTATTGTTGCAGGTAAGATCGTTGTTGTCGCAGGCTACGGATGGTGCGGCAAAGGTGTTGCAATGAGAGCCAAGGGCCTTGGGGCAAGGGTTATCGTTACCGAGATCAACCCTGTTAAGGCAATAGAGGCCGTTATGGACGGATTCGATGTAATGCCCATGAAGGAAGCTGCAAAGTACGGTGACTTCTTTGTAACCGTTACGGGATGCGATAAGGTAATAGATGAAGAAGATTTCGTCGAGATGAAGGACGGAGCAATCCTCTGCAATGCGGGACATTTTGACTGCGAGATAGATATGGCAAGACTTCGCGAGATTGCGGTCGAGACAAAAGAGATGAGGAACAACATAATGGGGTACAAGCTTCCCACAGGACAGCTTATTAATGTTCTCGGAGAAGGAAGACTTGTTAACCTTGCATGCGGCGACGGACATCCTGCAGAGATCATGGATATGTCCTTTGCGATCCAGGCACTTTCGGCAAAATACCTTGTTGAGCATGAAGGAACACTTGATAAGATGATCATCAATGTTCCCGATGAAGTCGATAACGATGTTGCAACAAGAAAGCTTGCCTTCCTCGGCAAGAAGATCGATGTCCTGACTCCCGAGCAGGAAGCTTACCTTAACAGTTCTGCGGGCTGAAAATGTATATAATAGTCGGTTTGGGAAATCCCGGAAGTGAATATGCCAAAACGCGGCATAATGCCGGATTTGAGGTAATAAAAATACTGGCTGACCGGTTTGATATCGCCACTGATTTTATAAAGCATAAGGCGGTATGCGGCAAGGGAGTCATTGAAGGAAATAAAGTGATGCTTGCCATGCCCCAGACCTTTATGAATCTTTCGGGAGAGAGCGTAAGGGAACTTACCGGATATTATAAACCGGATATATCTTCGGAACTGATTGTGGTGTACGATGATGTTGATCTTGAGCCGGGAAGGATCAGGATCAGAAAATCGGGAAGTGCCGGCGGACATAACGGGATGAAGAGCATAATCTCATGTCTTGGTACGAATGAGTTTATCCGAGTCCGTGTCGGGGTGGGTGCAAAACCGAAGGGATACGATCTGGCGGATCATGTTCTCGGAACCTTCACGAAGGATCAGGCAGATATAATGGCCGGTGCGTTTATTGATGCTGCAAATGCCGTAGTATCCATTATGAACGACGGGATTGATGCAGCGATGAACACCTACAACAGATCAAAAAAGGAAGACGATGAAAGCGTTTGATTCTCCTTTTTCCAATCTTGCGGAATATGAGACACTCAGAAACCTTATAGCACGCGGCAAAGGTATTGTTGCTGCAGACGGTTGTGTCGATCCGCAGAAGCTTCATATGGTGTACGGAATTAGCGATGATTTTGATTTCAAAATCATCGTTACTTTTAGTGAAACAAAAGCACGGGAAATATATGAGGATTATAAGTTTTATGATAAGGATGTGTATCTGTTCCCGTCAAAGGATCTGATTTTTTATCAGGCTGATCTGTCAGGAAACGTTGTAACCGAGCAGAGAATGGAGTGCATCAAAGCTTTATGTGAGCGTAAAAGATGCACTATAGTGACGGTTGTTGACGCATTCATGGCACATATGGCACCATTGTCATCGATTGAAGACAGTGTGCTCTACATCGATGAGGGAAGCACCATATCCGAATCGGAACTGTCGGAGGAACTTATTAATGCGGGTTATGTCCGCAATTACCAGATCGAAGGAAAGGGTCAGTTCTGCGTCCGAGGAGGGATTGTGGACATTTACCCTCTTACGGATGACAATCCTGTCAGGATCGAGCTGTGGGGAGATACGGTTGACTCCATCAGGACATTTGATGTGTTAAGCCAGCGCTCGCTTGATAAGTTAAGTACGGTTGCCATATATCCGGCTTCCGAGATGGTTATGGACAAAGACCGGATGGAAGAAGGTCTCCGGCGGATTATGGAGGAAGCATCCGGGGTGCGACAGAGATTCCGTGATGAATTCAGGACGGAGGAAGGTGCAAACGCATACAGGATCGCAACGAACCTTAAGGAAGAACTTGAGATAACCGGAAGGTGTGGGGTAAATACAGACAGTTTCATAGAGTATTTCTATGATGATACGAAAAGTCTCTATGATTATCTGTCGGCAAAAAAATGCATATATTTCCTTGATGAGCCGGGAAGGCTTGCGGATAAGGCATTTGCTGTGGAGACGGAGTTTGCCGAGAGCATGAAGATGCGTCTTGAAAAGGGATACGCTCTTCCGACGCAGACTAAGCTTATCTACTCGAAAGAGGAAGTATTCGCACGTTTCGAGAGATCTGTAGGAGTTGCGATGTCGACCCTGTCCATGCCATCGGGGATCATGAAGACCGCGGCAAGTGTTAATCTTGTAACAAAGGCCATGAACAGTTACAACAACAGTTTTGAAGCACTTGTTTCGGATCTTAAGAGGTTTGCCAAGAACTCATACAGTGTGATTCTCCTGTCTGCGTCAAGAACAAGGGCACAGAGACTTGCGGAGGATCTTCGGGACGGAGGAATTAATGCTTTCTACTCGGAAAATACCGAAAGAGAAGTAACTCCCAAAGAGGTAATGGTCACATACGGGAGGCTTCGTCAGGGATTCGAATATCCGCTTATCAAGTATGCCGTTATTTCCGAGGCGGATATATTTACCGAAAGACACCGGAAGAAGAAGCGCAAGACCAAATTTGAAGGAAGCCATATTGCAAGCTTTACCGAGCTGAAGATCGGTGACTATGTAGTCCACTCAAGTCACGGGCTTGGAATATACCAGGGAATAGAACAGGTAAATGTAGATAATGTAACGAAGGATTACATGAAGATATCCTACCGTGACGGAGGAAATCTCTACATTCCGGCTACAGCACTCGATACTATACAGAAGTACGCATCCAAGGATTCACACGCTCCGAAGCTTAACAAGCTCGGCGGTCAGGAATGGACGAAGACCAAGTCGAAGGTTAAGGAGGCGGTTGATGTAATCGCGCAGGATCTTGTAGATCTGTATGCGGCTAGATCCTCAAAAAAAGGATACGTATACGGTCCCGATACGGTATGGCAAAGAGAGTTTGAGGAGCTGTTTCCGTTTGAAGAGACTGAAGACCAGGAGCGTGCAATCGAGGATACCAAGCATGACATGGAATCCGACAAGATAATGGACCGTCTGATCTGCGGAGACGTGGGATACGGCAAAACCGAGATCGCGATCCGCGCGGCATTCAAAGCGGTTCAGGAAGGCAAGCAGGTTGTATATCTTGTTCCCACCACCGTACTTGCCCAACAGCATTACACAACCTTTGTCCAGCGTATGAAGGATTACCCCATCCGGATAAGCCTTTTGTGCAGGTTCAGATCCGCATCGGAAATCAGACAGACCGTGAAGGAACTTGCAAACGGAATGGTGGATATCGTAATAGGAACCCACAGGGTACTGTCAAAGGACGTTTCATTCAAGGATCTCGGACTCCTGATCATAGATGAGGAACAGCGCTTCGGGGTATCGCACAAGGAGAAAATCAAGAAGCTCAAGGAGAATGTTGATGTCCTGACGCTTACGGCAACGCCTATTCCGAGAACACTTCATATGAGCCTTATCGGTATAAGGGATATGAGTGTACTCGAAGAAGCACCCCAGGACAGGATTCCGATACAGACCTTTGTTATGGAGTACAACGAGGAGCTTGTAAGAGAAGCGATAAACCGTGAGCTTGCAAGAGGCGGACAGGTATTCTATGTGTACAACAGGATACAGTCTATCGCCGATATGACGGCGAGCCTTTCAGCCATACTTCCGGATGCCCGCATATCATTTGCCCACGGACAGATGAAAGAGGCGGAACTTGAACGTATAATGTATGATTTTGTGAACGGGGACATAGATGTTCTTGTATCTACTACGATAATCGAGACGGGGCTTGATATACCGAATGTCAATACGATGATAATACACGATGCGGACCGTATGGGACTGTCACAGCTCTACCAGCTCCGCGGAAGAGTGGGACGGTCAAGCAGGACAGCTTATGCGTTTCTGATGTACAGCCGCAATAAAGTACTAAGGGAAGTTGCGGAGAAGAGACTTCAGGCGATAAGGGATTTTACGGAGCTTGGAAGCGGATTCAAGATCGCGATGCAGGACCTTGAGATAAGGGGCGCGGGTAACCTTCTCGGAGAGCGCCAGTCAGGTCATATGAATGCGGTCGGATACGATATGTACTGTAAGCTGCTGAACGAGGCGGTAAAGCGAAAGCGCGGGGAGGAGGTGCCCGAAGAGGAGCCTGTTTCAGTAGATCTTGACACCGATGCTTATATTCCCGATTCATACATTACGGGAGAAAATCAGAAGATAGACGTTTACAAAAGGATATCGTGCATTGCATCAAAGGAAGAGATGGATGACATGAGAGATGAGCTTACCGACAGGTTCGGACCTATTCCGAAGAGTGTTGATAATCTTCTCGAAGTTGCTTATCTTCGTACAGTTGCACAAAAGGTATTTGTTACCGATATATCGCAAAAGCGGGATGCGATAGAGTTTAAGGTGAAAGCGGATGCTAAATACGAACCGAAGGAGATAGCACCGTTTATTGCAGGATACAAAGGAAAAGTCAAGCTTATCGCCGGAGCAAAACCCTGTTTTATATACAGATTTTCAGGCAGTGAATTAAGCGGACACATTAATCCGCTTGAAGTTAGCCTTAGGTTATGCGAAGCAATGAAGATACTTGTAGTCGAAAAGGTTTAATGCTATAATTTTTGACGGTGATTTTCCGATAGTATCGGATCATATATTAAATATTACAGAAAGGATGAATAGTTATGTCATTAGTTACCACAACCGAAATGTTCAAGAAGGCATATGACGGCGGATACGCAGTAGGTGCTTTCAACGTAAACAACATGGAGATAGTCCAGGGTATCACAGAGGCAGCAGGCGAGCTTAAGAGCCCTGTTATCCTTCAGGTATCAAAGGGAGCACGTGCTTATGCCAACCATACATATCTTGTAAAACTGGTAGAGGCAGCTGTACAGGAGAATCCTGATATTCCCATCGCTCTTCACCTTGA
>DGUG01000165.1 GCA_002394535.1 Lachnospiraceae bacterium UBA4316 | reverse complement strand
CGAATCTCTCGGTAAAAAGGGAACTTTGCCCGAATATGAGGAATATAAAGCACCGGCTATCGGCCCGGTTGAAGAAAGTACAGATACTTCCGACGACGGCGATGAAGATACGCCCTCAGGCGGAAATAATGCCCCTTTACCTGCAACCATCCCCGAGCAGGTAAGAATACATTGCTCACAAGGTGCCATCTCCACATTGGGAACCGAAATACTGGAAGATCTTGTATCACGTATCAAGAATAAGCTCGAGCCTCAGGCCGTTAATCTGCTTAAGAATTCGTTTGAAGCATATAATTTTGAAGCATATAATAATGCAAGAAATAAAGCACTGGGAACACAGATAGGTTTATATATTTACTATGAACAAGGATCGATAGACGGTCACAAAACTCCGGAAGGCGCTCTTGCATATGTATCTTCGGGATATATAGATGATATCTATAAGTACGTAATCGGTGTTGATGCCAAAACTGTTATGGAACAGGATCCCGTAACCGGCGAATGGAAATATAACGAAAAGGAAAAAATAAACTTTTGTAATACATTCGTCCATGAGATGATGCATGCATTCATGGATGATTATGCAAGATACGGAATGGAAAGCAACAAAGACGGTTTTCCAGCCTGGTTTGTTGAAGGAAGTGCCTCTGCCGTTGAGAATGTCTACCAGTATAGGGCATATATGTTCCAGACCCTGGGAGATGTGAATGAGGAATCCGGATATGACTATGGCCAGAAAAGATACAAGGATCCTGTCAGGTATTCCACATCAAGTATATTAAAGAAATATTGTGATGCCAATTTAAAAGATGATTACAGATATGATCTGAAGTTTTCAGGTGATGATGATAATATCGGAAGTGCTTATGTATCCGGGTATCTTGCGTATGTTTATCTGGGGTACATGGCTGCAATGTACGAAGGATATAAAAATCAGGAAGGACATTCGGATATAATCAGTTATGAAGACGTAAATAATACCCCTGATATTATCAGTGATGATACCGTCTCTATAGATATAAACGGTATAAGATACGGTGCCAACAAGATTCTTGAGCGTCTCCATAAAGGATACAGTCTTGACAGTATCATCAGGGATTACTCGGCGCAGGCAGGTGAAGAGAAGTCATCGCTATACAGCAGCACCGATGATTTTCAGGAGAAATTTATCAAAGGTTCAGGTGAAGGAGATGTAAATAGGCAGGTATATAACTCTGGATCGGACACATCAGCCGGTATAATGGGTTCACTTGCTTTCTGCACCTATTATCTTAACTATCTTGAGGGCAAGAGTTCACCGGGAGCATGGACTGACCTTGCAAACGGTTCAATTCTGCCGGACAATATGGATTACCGCTCTCCTATCGATTGGGACAAGGAAGAGGAGAGCAGCCTCTATAATATTGTGAATTCAGGAAGTTATGTGGCTTCAACGGCTGATGATAAGTATGCCTGGAAACAGACAGGCGGTAAAACAGTCAGTGGTGATAATCTTCTCGGAGAATCAGGTGATCAGTCCGGTGAAGTCGATGAATCAGGGTCCAAAATCATTGATATAGACGGTTCCGGACAGGATGAAACGCTTCCTGCAGCTGCAAAATCCGAAGTTTCGGTAGCATCATCTGAATCTGCCCATGAATCGATTGATGAAGAAACGTCCGAGAATACATCGAAAACCGTATCCGAAGCTTCCGATGTTATATCAGATGATGTAATAACTGATGAGCCCACAATCGCGATTTCGGATGAGCCAAACGATAATATTCCTGTTGTTGAGGAAGAAAAAAGCGATACAGACGATATTATTGCCCAGGGAATTGAATCCGCACCTGTAAATGATGTTCCAAGTGACATTGTCGTTGATAATATAATCACTGACGAATCCGGAAACGGATTAAGCCTTACACCGGTTCAGGAAGATGCAATTATACCGGATAACGAAATCTATATTGAAGAATCAACTGGCGGAAATAACGATTCTGACGGCGGAAATGATCCGTCAGGCGATGCCGGCAACGATTCAGGTTCGGAATCCGGATCAAATAATTCAGGTTCTGATGATTCCGGTTCGGATGATGGCGGAAATTCCGACACAGCTTCGGATTCAGGCGATTCTTCAGATGTATCGGAATAAATCGGAATAAGGCCTTGATTCGTCGATATCTATTCGTTAAAGTTGTCTTTCGCGAACAGATGTATATCCAAATATTTACGAGTAGTACTTCAACCGGTCCAGAATGCCGTCCATATCAATCCCGGGATGTGTTGTATATATCTGTAATACATCTTCCACAAATTCCCTGTCGACTTTGTTGCGCTCTGCAATCTGTTCGACCGGTCTGTTTGCGTTCATATCTTTTATGATAGCCTTAATCACTTTAACAGGTTCCATAGTTTTATCATTCCTGCATCATTGTTGTTTTTTTCTATATAGTGTTTTTAATGCATCAATGTAGAGGTATCCATCCATTCCGTTTATCAAATTGAGATCAAGAGCGCAATATACATGTATCCTGTCTTCCTGCTTTCTCGCGGAAAACAGAGCTGTCTTGTGCATATAGGTGCTGCACGACGGTATGCTAAACTCCTCTTCGGGATATTCCTTTCTTAATCGTTTTTCAGCTTTTACTACGGAAGGATTGTATATTTCTTTTATAAAAAGCGATTTATATGCTTCTTTTGCATTTCCGACAAGTGTTGAATACTTGTATCGGTCATCGTCAAATTCAAATTTGGTCACACCCAGTCTTATGGCCTCTCTAATATCAGCTCTTATAAGATCTCGCTGTGTTGGAGATGATGATGTTGAACTTGGTATATCTTTAATCGGTATTATTGCCATGTTTTTTTCTCCTCTGATACCCTAAACAATTTGGCTTAACGCAATCATCTTAATGTGATTAGATAAATGTGTCAACATAAACAGGTAATCACACAGCGGATAATATCTGTTTTATATGGGGATTCTGTGATAAAATGGCTTTGCTATCCTTACATATACAGAGGTCTAATATGTTTTTCATTCTATTGATAATCGGATTGATCATTGCCATAATAGTTCTGACTGTACGCTACCTGTACGTTCAGGCTCATATATTAAGTTCCAGGGAGTTTCGCAAGGCTGCCGAACGTCAGTCTTTTAGTGCGAAGGCAAAAAGCCATGAAATAACCTGTGATTACTGCGGCTATGTCATAAATACTGCCAAAGAGAAAAGGTGTCCCAACTGCGGGGCCGTCTACGGGAATGACAAAGAGCTAAAAAGCCGCTTTGATGTCAACGAGGCAGCTGTTGAGGAAAAGGCCGATGCCGCCGCAAAGGATGCCGTCTTAAGAGCTCATGAGAAGGCATTGGAATCTCTGAGGTATATAAAAATTGCCATCATAGCCCTTGCATGCGTATTTGTATTAACCGTCATATATGCTGTAGTCTTCTACAGTGTATCGTCACACTATTCCCATAAATATCGTGGGAATGAGGAACTTCAGGATAACAGTTATACGGAATATACACTGCTTGACAGTCCCGAGGTTACGATTTTTGATGAAGGTGGCGTAACTCTTACTGTCATGAAAATATATGCCGATAATGATAACGGAAAATATGACAGAGAATCCCGAAAATTCCGTATCGCTTTTTCACTTGTCAATTCACGGGAAGAAGCAATCAGGCTTTCTCTGAAATGTAACGGCGTCAACGGCCGGAGCAGGTCCCGTGATTCATTCTATATTGCCGGCTATTTTAAAGCCGGAGCTGATGTTCTGTTTTATGAAAACATCTACGGGGAATGGTATGATTCGGTTGACGAGATAGTGATCGGCAAACGTACTCTTAGTGTAGAGGACGCGGACAATATATTCGAGAGTAATGAAATGGAGACCTTCAGGCTGAATGACAACGGATATACCGTCATTACGGATGATGCCGATGCCGGCAGTGTGATTTTTGAAAATGATGTCATACGTATCAGAAGTCGGGAAAAAGAAAACAGGGACAGAGGCTATGATATCTGGATCGATAACCTCTCGGATCACGACTTCTATATTGATACATCGGATTTTAAGATAAACGGAACGGTTCCGGGATCAAGCTATATCCTTTATGATTCCGGACTTCCCGCCCATTATACGCTCCATCATGATTCGGTTCACTGCCCGGGTGAGGAATTTGAAAATCGCGCCGCTGATGCCAAGGTCGAGATATCATTTAGTTTTTCCGACCCCACAGATCCGGCCAACGATTTTTCCACCGGATATATATCCCTTAATTAATACCCAGTACACCCTTCGGCAATAATAAAGATACAATTAACGTATAACCCCGCTTGTTATACCATACTTTCAGATTCCACGGTAAGTTCCACCTGATCGCTGTATTTGTTATACTTCCATGATCGCATTATCCTATCGATAACATGGCTGATATTGTTATCGCTTATCTGTGGAAGCATCAGGAAGAAATGATTGTACCCAAGCTGCATCATTATATCGCTCCCACGAAGTGACTCCTGCAGAAGTTCCCGTAGACTTACCATGATAGTCTGTTTCTCTGCATCCGGCAGATCCCTCCGGATAAACTTTGCGGTAAAGAGCACCTTGTATGCCGTTCCGCTATACCTGTCCATGTACCTTACCATATATCTGTAAACATTACCGAAGGCTTCCTTGCCCATCCACATGGCATTTTGCGGTATATTACGTTCTTCAAGAATGGTACTTAACATGGACAGCGTAATATCTGTGGGAAGATCATCATCAATATCCCCGTTATATATGGAATAGCCATGCTTGCCGTTACTTTTGATAACGTAAAGCGCCCTGTCACACAGCCTGAACAGCTCATTAAACTCTGTTCCGTATTCCGGTACGAAAATCACTCCGATCGAAGCACCGAGAGGAATGCTCATATCCTCTCCCATAAGACTCTTCGCCGCCTCAAGAAGATCTCTGTTTACAGCTTCCGAGAAAGCTCCGACTGCACCTTCATCCTTCATTCCAATGGCAAAGACAATGAATTCATCCCCACCTATCCTGCCAAGTACTGCATCAGCTGACATATTTTCCCTGATGATCCTTGCAAATTCAATCAGGATCCTGTCCCCCATATCATGTCCGTATATATCATTTACAAGCTTGAAGGAGTCAAGATCTATTATCATAAGAGTTCCTTCCTGCCCGGCACAAAGCACACTTATCTTCTCGTTTGCATTGTACTTGTTATAAAATCCCGTAAGCTTGTCAATTGCAGCCTCCTCTTCGGTACGCTGCATTTTCCGATCGGTGATAAAAGAAATCATTACCATAATAACAAGGACAGCCATAACAAGAGCCAGAAGTACAATGTTAAGTGAAATAACATTTCCGACTTCACGGCTGATATCCGCCCTCTTACTTCTCACAACAAGATACCATCCGAGATATTCCACATATTTTGTTGTAACGTATTCCTCTCCTTCAACGCTCTGAAATACCTTATCCTCGTTCCCGTCCCCGAGCACATCCTCATCAAGCCATGCGTTTTCAATATTAATATCTTCCGTATCAACCTGAACAAGACCTTTTGCATCCACCAGATTGATCTTCACCCCGTACTCTTCTTCCGCTTCAAGAAAGAGGCACTGGAGGTTTGACATCTTAACTCCGACACCGCATACACCCAGAAGTTTTCCGCTATCGTCCACGATCCGGGTATTTACGAAGACCGTCCACTGTTCCTCATTCATCTCATCGCTGTCAACGTCAAGGTCATAGGGAACATCTTTATCAAGGAATATGGAATACCATACGTCATGCTCGTCATTAACAGGATCAACGATTTTGTTAAGACCGTCATAGGTATAATAACGACGACTGTTTTCGGATACCAGAAATGCGGAATCATAACCCAGGCTGTCCCTTACACTTGACAGGTATTTGCGCATGGAATATACAGCCTCACTCTCACTCATTTTGTCCTCATCCTGCAGAAAGCTTATGAGAAAATCATCACAGGCCATAGTTTTCGACACAACGATAGGCTCGTTAAGAGAGTTTGAGACAGACTCATAGATTCTGTAGGTCAGCATTGTATCAAGTTCCCGACGGTTCTCGTCGGCAAGCCTTCGAAGCGAAAAGATAGATATAATAATAGCAAGCACAAAGCTTAAACCTACGGCCATAAATACCGTAAGCACACGCCGGTCCCTGTTGATGCTCTTTATCATTCTTTTTAATCTGTCAAAGTATTTCTTCATGGCATTAATTCGTGATCATATACTTTAAGTGCCGGTAACCGTCACGGAAGATGCTGAGTTTCGATCTTCTCATGACCGTGCATTTTCGCAGCGTAACCGGTATCTGGGTGATACGAAGCCCTTCCTTAACTGACTCGGCTATCATCTCAGTGGCAAATTCCATCCCAACCGTGTGAAACTTAAGCCGCCCCAAGGCCTCTTTTCTGATCCCCCGTATCCCACAGTGAAAATCATTTACATCAGTATGTATCTTCTGCCTTCCGATCCTAGACAGCATAATAGCGCCCATCCTGTGAATAATGTTCATGGCACAGCCTCTGCCTCCCCCGGTGAGCCTGTCGCCTATGACAAGGTCATAACCTTCATCGATGAGACTGATCATTCTGCCCATATCGCTAAGATCGTAGGTAGTGTCGCAGTCGGCCATTATGATGATATCGCCCCGTGCCGCATTAAAGCCGCTCCTTAACGCGTTTCCGTAACCCCGCTGCTTCTCGGAAACAACTTTTGCCCTGTGGCACTTTGCAATAAGGGCAGAATTATCGGTTGATCCGTTGTCCACTACGATCACCTCTCCGCAAATGCCGTTCCTCTCAAGATAACCGTATGCCTCATCAACGCAGGCACCTACAGCACACTCTTCATTTAAGCAGGGCATCACCACCGACACCTTGATATCTTCCTTACCCATCCTTCTTCTCCGTAATGGCCCACACAATAAGCACAATTGCCATAATTGTTGCAGCCTGTGCCCTGTAAGTGAAAAAATAATGTATATACGAATGGTTATGCAGCACAATATACCTTATATAAGGAATAACCCCCATGACAGCAAGCGCTGTCACAAGATAACCGTTTATACTACCTCTTTTATATACATAACCTCTGTACGCGGCAAAAATCATTAGCGCAATAAATATGATACCCCCGAAAGCCCCATATCCTAACGGAAACAGACACCCGATATTCCTGAGGAGAGCCCCCGTAATGTATTGCCACATACTAAGGCCGAGGTCGCCGCCAAGCCTTTCCGATACATGGTCTGTTACATATTGCATGGCATTTTCACTGAAAACGGCTGAACAAAGTAGCCATTTTGATACCCACATAACAACATAACCACAGGCCCACAGTACTGTAAATATCACTGTATTCTTGATAAGGTCAGTTGATCTCCTGCCTGCCTTTCTCAGAAGCCATATAAGTGATATTAGCGGTACCAGAAGTGTCAGTGTTTCCGTTGTCAGAAAATCAGCAAAGGATGTTGCCATTCCCGTTATGAAAAACAAAGGCTTAAGCCATCCGGACTGCCCCTTTTTGTACAGGATAACCGCTATACACGAAGAGACAAGCATTAGTATATATGTGGGAGCATATTCGCATGAGAGCGGCACATAAAAAGATCTTGTAATTATCAAAGAGATTAACAGTGCAACAGGCGCTGCATAGTCTCCGTCTTTTGCAAAAAGATAAATATACAAGCCGATAAGCGCAAGTATTATCACCCCGTTAAATATGTATATACCGTTAATCGGCATTAGAGTAAGAAGCGTCCGGATAACTGCAATAGAGCCATGCCAGTACCTGAGATACTGACGGTTCATCCCCATATCATCTCTTACCGCTATGAGCAGATTCTCATTTTCTTCATGATCAGGAGTAAAATAGTATGCCGAAACCATGACAGACCTTAAGGGAAAATTCTTGTCATAATGATATGCGATATTTAAAAGTATGGAATCTGCATATCTGTCGATCCGGCTGCCGTCTATACCTTCAATAACATCTCCGAACAGTTCTGATTCATACAGATATTCCGCCGACCGGAGCATATTATCCCTTATATACTCTTTCGGGATCATAGCGGACAGCACAAGAAGTGCCGGCATGCAAAATGCCGCCAGCACTACAGTTATTATCTTCGCAATTGCAGATTTCAAGATGCTACACGCTCCGCTCTGTTTAAAACTTTTGTACTTTTAATCCGAATATATCAGCTCGTAAGCATAGCCCTCCAAACGGGGACTTACGGTTACAAGGTAAGGGTAAATGTCCGTATCTTCAAGAATGGTAACATTTCCTGATTTATCAATAGCCATTATGGCGTATTTTCTACCTTTTTTCTGATATTCATCCGGTACGTACAGAACTATTGTGCCATCCTTTTGGGAATACTCGTTCCTGCCCTGGTATGACATGGACATGGAAAATGCCTTGTTCCACCCTTTTGGTCGTGCCGCATTAAACGCTATCCGGCCGAGAGAGCTTTGTTCCGTTTTGCCGAGAAGATAATTGTCATTTAACATTCCGTTCAGGTAATAATGGGCATTAAGCGCATCGGGATTATGATTGATCACAGGCTCTTCCTCTTCTGCTTCTGTGGCCTCATCCTTCTCCGGGGCAGGAGCGGATCTGAGAACATATTTAACTTTAATCTTAAGATATAGACCATTTACTTCTTTCGAAAGAATATCCCAGTGATCCAGGTTTTCTATATTCTTATTATCCAATTGAAAATAAGCCGGGCCCGTATTAGCATAAGTTCCCGGTACCTCTGGTTCTTCACCTGAAGGAGTAACATAAGTCACATTTATCCCTCCTGAAGTCGCAATATTCCATCTAATCGTATCACCGGCATTAGCTGTTGTTGCCGAACATACTCCATCTGTACTAACATCAATCGTCGCAGCCAGCACATTTACTGTCGGCATCATCCCTATAAGTACACCGATAAGCAGAGCAAAAAACTGCCTCTTTCTCTTCCTTATCCGGCTCTTTTCCGCATAATCTACTATGTCTTTCATCTTTCCACTTCCTCCTACAGCACTTTCCCTTTATTTGTCCGAAGAACCCACCTGTTCCTGTTTGGACACCGCTCTATCACATCCCTTATGGATTGCTCCAGGCGTTCCTCAGCATAGGGCCGCTCGATAAAGTCATAGATATGGTTCCGTAGGGCAATCCCTGCAAAGAAAGGATCATCCGTGATCCAGATTACGTTCGTGTCCGGGAAACGCCCGGCATACTCAAGCATTACCTCCATGCCCTCGGCACCCTTAAGTGCCACGACAGCCACGTCATAGCCGCGGTCATATCTCTTGTGTCCGTTCAGCGGGTGTCTATCCACGTCGATTAGCCCCGCTTCATTTTCAAGAGTGGTCTTTATAAGGTTGTATTCATTATCATCTCTTGTATATACGATCGCTTCCATCCAAATGCTCCGCTGCCTTTATAGTTATCTTTAAAACGGTTTCCTGCGCTTACCTGCACAGGGTAAACTATATGTCAAGCATTTTCAATAAAACTGTGACGAAATCCTTCCAAACTGTGACGAATTTTTTATAAGTGCGATATTTCCATCAAAAAGCGCCATTCGGTGAGAAATGTTGCTTTTACTTACCGCCATTTTGTGATATATTCATTATTGTGAGATTTAATCAAACATACATGTGTTTGAAGCATTCATTTTTACATGAGGTACGGAATGGAATTAAAAAGAAAAATATATGACCGGCTTCTGGAGTGGAAAACAAAAGATCACGGAGAAAGCGCCCTGCTGATCGAAGGAGCCAGACGCGTTGGCAAAAGTTATATAGCTGAGAAATTCGCCAGACAGGAATATGACAGCTATCTGCTCATTGACTTTTCTAAAGCACCTGCCGAAATAAAAGAGCTTTTTGAGACAGAGAGTGAGGATCTCGATACTCTTTTTCAGACATTGCAGGCTCATTATAAAGCGAGGCTAAAGCGCCGCAGATCCTGCATCATTTTTGATGAGATACAGTTCTGTCCAAAAGCCAGGCAGATGATCAAATCTTTGGTCGCCGACGGAAGATATGACTATATTGAAACCGGTTCTCTGATCTCCTTAAGGCAGAATATATCGGATATCCTGATCCCTTCGGAAGAAGAATGCATCCGTATGTATCCTCTGGACTTCGAGGAATTCCTATGGGCAATAGGTGATGAAACGACCTATTCCCTGATCAGGGATCGATTTCGCGATAAAAAGCCCTTGGGACAGGCTCTTCACAGAAGCACCATGAAAGCATTCCGTCAGTATATACTTGTAGGAGGAATGCCGCAGGTTGTGACGGAGTATGCCAAAGAAAGGGATTTTGAAGCAGCTGACAGGATCAAGAAGCGAATCCTCAGACTCTACCGGGAGGATATCTCAAAATTCGCAAAGGGATATGAAAGTAAGGTCTACGCCATCTTTGATGATATACCGGGACAGCTTTCAAAAAAAGAAAAGAAATACAAGCTTACCTCTCTTGGAAAATCCGCCCGACGAAGAGAATATGAAGATGCATTTGTCTGGCTTGATGAGGCTATGGTTGTCAATCCGTGCTTTAATGCCACCGACCCTACCGTGGGACTTAAGCTGTCAGAGGAATTTACCACGCAAAAGATCTATATGGCAGACACCGGACTGCTCGTCACACTTACCTTCGGCGACAGCGACTATCTGGATAATGACCTCTACAGGGATATTCTCCTTGATAAGCTGAATATAAATGAAGGCATGCTCATGGAGAACATTGTGGCCCAAATGCTCAGATACTCCGGTCACCGGTTGTTCTTCTATTCACGCAACGACAGTAAAGGACACTCCAACCGCATGGAGATAGACTTTCTTATACGCCACGGTCGCAAAATATGCCCCGTAGAGGTGAAGTCCTCAGCCTACCGAAAACACTCGTCCCTTGATAAGTTCACCTCCCGTTTCGGAGACCGGCTCGGAGACAGATACATCCTTTACCAAAAGGATGTCATGGTAACGGAGGGAGTGATCCACCTGCCTCTGTATATGGCAGGGCTGTTATAATGCGCCATTCCGTGATGATATGTCACTGATTAAGGTGCCATTTTGTGGCGTGCAAACCACAGACCATAAACCTTGACGAATAGAAGTAAAATCGGAGAAAAGATGTCTGTAGGCATCCTGAAAATTGGAGATAAGGTATATAAGCATGAACATAGCAATCGTAGATGATGAGCAGACAGAGATAGACTCCTTCCTGTCGGTGATAAAAGAATACTCCCCCATGGCAGATGTGGAAATTACGGTAAACGCCTTTCACAGTGCCGAGGAATTTATAAAAGGGTACAGGCCACTTGCCTATACCGCTGTTTTCATGGATATATTTATGTCAGGTATGACCGGAGTGGATGCTGCAAGGAAGATCCTTGAGACCGACCGCCACGCAATCATCATCTTTCTTACCTCCAGCGATGGCTTTATGGGGGATGCACTCTCCATCCATGCCTATGACTACATCGAAAAGCCTGCCGAAAATACTCGTATCTTCAAGGTAATGGATGATGTCCTGATGAAGAAGACCGAGTATGACGCAACTTGCCACCTTACCTTTACAAGTGACAGGCAGGACTGCGCTATTTGCTACCCGGATATCATGTACATCCGGACTGCGGAGAGAAATTACTTAGAGATCATGCAGGCACCGGGTAAGCCGTACAAGACAAGACTTCCGTTCGCAGGAATACAGGAGGAATTATCAAAGGATAAGCGGTTTATCACCATCACCCGGGGTGTCATAGTAAACATGGACTTTGTAAGTGGTGTCGAGGGGAATGTCTGTATTTTAGAGGATGGAGAAAGATTTCCCGTTGCATCGAATATATCAGGGGATTTCAGGAATATATGGCAGAACTATGAGATTGACAGTCTGAGAAATGAAAGAAAGATGCGGAGGAAGGGCAAATGAATGTAACAGCATTTTTTACATCACTTATCACCTGGTATCTCATCTTCCCTTCGACCATGCTGTGCTTTGCTGCCATGAAGAACCAGCTTCGGTATGATGTCAAAAAGACCCGCATACTTGTTATCAGCACTCTCCTGGCAGCATCCCTTGTTGTGGCAGTGCTCAAGTCCCTGTTTATCATTCCCCGCAATGCCCTTATACCGATAATTATCATTCCTTCCTATATCGTTTATTCTAAGAGTATCAAGGCACCGGTTTACAAGTCTTTGTCAGTTGCTGTACTTGTCTTTGCCTTCATGAGCTTTTTTGTAAATATCGCAAACGGCTTTGATGCCGAGCTCCATCCCCACGGTGTCCTCAATGACTTCAGTTTAGAGGCTGCCATATTTCAGGCAGTGATTGCAACCATATTTACGGCTCTGGTATACCGCCCTGTCTCCCGCAGTGCTCCCCGGATCATCGACGGTCTTGATGTCCCAAGAGTATACATTGCCTCAGTCCCTGTATGGGGAATATTTCTTGTGTTTAACCTGCTCATCTCTCCGAGAAAATACGAGACACTTCATGTAAACCTGATGCAGATAGCGTACTGGGGTACTCTCATCCTGTTCCTTACATTGCTGTGCCTTCTGTGCGTACTCTTCTACTATATCGTTTCAGACATGATGGAAAAGGCTGCCATGGAGGAGAAAAACCGGATGCTTGAGATCCATGAGAGCTTCTATCAGGCACAGATGCGCTACATTGACGAGAACGCAAGGGTTCGCCATGATTTTAAACATACTATCGCAACCCTTGACGATATGTCTGTAAAGGGAGATCTGCAAGCCATAAGGGATTATATTATCCAGTATAAATCCCTGCAGCCGGAAAGAGAGACCATGAGCTTCTGCAAAAATGTCCCGGTCAATGCTATCCTTAATCACTATGCGCATCTTGCTGAAAATACGGAAATTGCCATAGATCTGGAAATTGATATCCCAAAGGAGCCATGCATACCGGATGTGGAATTATGCAGTCTCCTCGGGAATATTCTTGAAAATGCCATTCTCGCCTGCGATGATGTTCCCGAGCCTGACCGCTTCATAGATCTTGCCGTCCGCATAAAGGGCGGCAGCAATCTCATCATCGTATGCACCAATTCCTTTGACGGAAGTCCACGTATGAAGGACGGGCAGTATTTATCCACCAGAAGCGGCGGAAGCGGTCTCGGCCTTAAATCCATCGCATCCACCGCCGCAAAGTACGGCGGCATAGCGAGATTCTACCATGAGGGTAAGGAATTCTGCTCGGATGTGATGATACCGATAGGTGTTCAATAGGACGGCTAGTCTCTTGTCCTGGCACCCATAGCCTTCAGTTCCTGTTTGCGCTGATACATCATATTGTCGGCTCTTTCAAATACATCATGAAGCTGTTCATCCCCATCTGTCAGAACCGAATACCCGATGGAAATAACCACACCGTCGCTGCTAATGTTAGACTCAATCTCCCGGTTGATTGCTTCAAGGGTTTCCTCCATGGAATCGTAGCCTTTATCATGCAACACAACCACAAATTCATCCCCACCTATACGGAACACGGCACCATGGACGAAATGCTCGCATATAAGTGCGCTCGCATCCTTGATCAGCTTGTCTCCGGCAGCGTGTCCCTGCGTATCATTGACATGCTTCAGACCGTTAATATCACACACAAGCACAGCAATCTTATCAGAGCAGCTTCCGGATCTTATCATATTATTCAGATTACTCTCGTACTCTGAATAGGCATGTTTGTTCCTGACTCCTGTCATGGAATCGGTGTTAGCCATGCTCTTGAACATTCTGCTGTTTTCTCTCTCGTTTTCAAGTCTGGCTTTTGAAATTCTGCGTAGCTGCAGCAGCAGAACCGTTGCGAAAATCACCATGGATAAAAAGGTGACTATTGTAAGCATACGGCTGATAAAATGGTTGTTTTCGCTGATCTCACGGAACTGCTCATGAATGACGCTTTCATGGATGAGGACAGTCATCATCCAACCCGTATCCGGTACGGGAGCATAACATATGGTCTCCTGCCTGCCATCAGATACTATTGTAAGACTGCCTTCTCTTCCCTGCTCAAAATCCTCCGAAAACCTCTCATACAAGTCCGGTGAAATATAGGCTCTTCCGGCCTCAAGTATATTATCATCCGCCCCGAAAGGTCCCAGATCGGTATCGGACAGATTACTGCCGTTCTTCATATAAAGTGTAAAATATGTATTATCCTTGTCCTCTAGAAGCAGCAGGTTACTGATATCCTTAATGTCTATCTGCACAAAGCAGGCCTTGAAGCGTTTACCCATAATCGTCAGCCCGTCTGCGGGAATGACCAGACACAGCTGCTTCGATGATCCGTACATATAAACGGTGCTGATAATCCTGTCTGTAAGCTTATCCGATGAGAGAAAATCATATCTGCTTCCGCCCGTATATGTAGTGTACTGGGTATATACCACGTTGTCTTCATCAACTAATGCGAACCTGTTCAGTGAAAGCAGTGATTTGATCTTACCGATCATGTCCCGAAGCTCTTCCTGGGATTTGATATCCTCATCCCTTATGACCGAAAGAGCCGTATTCATATGTTCAAAATTATTGTCGATCAGATTATTGATGGTTCTTGCTCTCTGATCGGCCATAGCTTCGAGATAGAAGGAACTTACGGCAGAAACCGCCTCATCCGTAGTAGAAACTGTCTGCCTTGATGCCCATATGGTACCGAAGGTAAGTATCGCCATAACAAGAGCGCTGCCTATTATGGCGGTATACACGAATCTTTTATTTGTAATCTCTTTTTCACTTGTCATAGTATGTCACCATAGAGAAGCTCCAGCATGGAAGCCGCATCCTCCTGATAGATCATAGTTGTGATCTCATTCGTCTCTTCCGGATAAAGCTTACCGGGAAGATTACCGTCAGCGATTTTCACTGCCACCTGAAGTGTATCAAACCCTATTGAAAAGCAGTCCTGCACTCCCAGACAGTAGATCACACCTTCGTTTAAGTATTGCAAAGCCTCCTTGTCGTGATCCATTCCAACTATCACGGCATCGCTTCCTCTTTCGGTTATTGCCCTTGCAGCTCCCACGGGATTACTCATGTTGCAGCATATTATCCCGTCAAGATCAGGGTTTTTATCCAGAATATCCATAGTAAGATTATATGCATTTTCAATGGAATCATTGTCGTATTCCACGGCAGTTAAATTCATATCTGAATATTTATAAATGGTTTCCGCCGCTCCCCTTGCCCTGTCCTCGTGGCAGGGAGCACCCTTACTTCCCACAAGTATGGCTACACTACCCTTGTATTCAAGCTTCTTGCACAACTCTTCCGCCAGGTCGGCACCGTCCTGATAGTTATGGGTATTTCCCACATAGGCTATCCTTTTGCATCCGTCAGCCGCATCAGAACTGGAAAAAGTCATAACCTTATAGCCATCATCAACCATTTCATCAAGCACCGGCGATATAGTATGTTCATCCGCAACATCAACGCCGATTACATCATAATCTTCCTTATTTACACTTAAGAGTCTCTCTTTTTGATCTTCTGCGGAGGCTTCGTCGGGTGCCATATACTCATATGTTACAGTAATACCCTTTTCCAGATACTGTCTCTGTGCTTCCTCCATTCCAAGTGCCACAGCATCCCACCACGGGTGAACGATCTTGTATGTGAAATAGAAATTATATTTATCCTTTTTAGGGGTATATGAGTCAAGTTCATGTGTGAAATTTACGGCATCATTTGCCGCAGCAGATGTGATTTTCTC
>DGUG01000138.1 GCA_002394535.1 Lachnospiraceae bacterium UBA4316 | reverse complement strand
TGATGCCCGGTGTTGTCATGGTGTTTGCACCCCTTATGGAGAAGACGAAACACAGGAACTTTATCCCCAAGATCACGGCTATAGCGAAGTTCGATTACAAGAGCCGTTATCTGATCGCGCCCATATTTGTAGCGGTTATAATCGGAGCGTTCTTCGTATCCAATAAATGTCACTACGCATACGGATACAGCAGCATTACCCCACCTATCAAGAATGATGTCCAGATAGCCAAGGAAATGATCAAGGACAATTTCGAATCGAAGAATTTTGTGGCCGTGATCATTCCCGCGGGAGACTATGACAAGGAAAAATCACTGCTTGAGGATTATGAGGCAAGAGATGAGGTCGACCATGCAATGGGACTTGCAAATACCGATGCCATTGGAGGCTATACACTTACCGATAAGCTTACACCCAGACAGTTTTCCGAACTTATCAATATAGATTATGAGCTTGCGGAGCTTGTGTACACGGCATACGCGGTTGATGATGAAGATTACGGCAAGGCCGTGAACGGACTTGAAGAGTACAGAGTACCTCTTATCGATATGTTCATGTTCGTACATAAGGAAGTGGAAGAGGGCTATGTAACTCTTGATGAGGATACACAGAAGACTCTTGATGATGCTTATAAATTGATGAATTTTGCCAAGACCCAGCTTCAGGGTGAGAACTATTCGAGACTGCTCGTGTACCTTGACATGCCGGAAGATAAGCAGGATGAGATATACAGCTTCATAGACGAAATGCACACCATGGCTTATCAGTATTACGACGAATGCCTTGTGTGCGGCGAGAGTGTCAGTGAATACGATCTGAAAAAATCATTCGACAGGGATAATCTGGTTGTTAATATAGTATCTATTCTTGCCGTACTTGTTGTGCTTCTGTTTACCTTCAAGTCAGCCGGAATGCCGGTACTGCTTATCGCCGTTATTCAGGGAAGTATATGGATCAATTTTTCGCTTCCGACCATCATGCATAACGACATATTCTTCATGAGTTATCTGATAGTCTCGTCTATCCAGATGGGTGCAAATATTGACTATGCCATAGTCATAGCCAGCCGTTATACGGAGCTTCGTGAGACTATGGGCAGAAGAGACGCCATAATAGATACCATGAACCTGTCGTTCCCGACAATAGTAACATCAGGTCCAATGCTTGCCCTTGCGGGTATCACGATAGGCCGGCTTACGTCTGATGCGGCCATCTACAACATAGGGCAGTGCCTCGGTATCGGTACTCTCATTTCCATATTCATTACGTTGTTTGTTCTGCCCCAGATACTTCTTGTGGGTGACACGATCATATCGAAGACGGCCTTCGTTATGAATATGCCTATCAGGAACAGGACTGCAGCCGGTCTTATCCGTGTTGACGGTGCCATAAGAGGACAGGTAAACGGTACCGTAACAGGTACGATGACCGCCATCATCCGCGGAAGCGTATCGGCATTTATCGATGCGGGTAACATGGAAGTGATAGATGAACAGCTTCCTGCCATTGAAGACAAGTCGGAGGATGATATAGTTGATGCCAATTCCCGGGCGGAAGATAAGCCGGAGCGCAAGATGAAACCTGATGATCCGGCTCCCGGCGAAGCGGACTCTATACGGAGTGACTCTCAAGAAAGATCAGAGGAGGGCGAAAACGATGAAGATTAACAAAAAGCTCCCTTCTGTATTATGCATCATATTACTTCTTATGGGAGAGTGTGTGCCTGTTTATGCCGAAAATGCGGATAAGGCAGAGACAGCGAGCAAAACGATCAATATATCCGTTGATGAGGATGATGAAGATGCCGATGATACGGATGGTGAAAAGGAGACAGAAGAGGAAGAAGAAAAAGAGGACGGAAATTCCCAGAGAACATACGACCCTTCTATAGCAAGACCCGATATTACCGAGATGACGGAAGTTCGCATCGGCAATTACGAGGAGTGGTGCGATTTTGCACGAAAGTGCACGCTTGATACATGGTCGGCGGATAAATACGTTGTTCTTACCGACAACATTGATTTCAATATGAAAGAGTTTGTTCCCGTACCCCTCTTTTGCGGAGTGTTTGACGGCCAGGGGCACACTATAAACCGTGCCGCCTATACGGAGGAACAAAACTATATCGCCATCTTTTCCAAGACTTCACCTGCGGCGGTGATCAGAAACTTGAACGTTATAGGTATCATGAAACCGGCAGGCAAGCCTTTTGATATCGGCGGAATAGTAGGCGATAACGCGGGAATGATCGCTCAGTGCAAATATGACGGGTATGTTGAAGGATACGATTATATCGGCGGAATAGTCGGATATAATGAAGCTACGGGAATAATATCTGCCTGCAGCGTGACGGGAAAAATCACAGGACTTCATCACGTAGGAGGCGTATGCGGCACAAACGCAGGACTTGTGACGGGGTGCTCTACAAAGGCTGACATAAACACCGTAACGAAGGAAATGCAGACAGGTTTGTCCGATATCAAGGTTGAAGAACTGTTTACTTCACTCCTTAATATGGGCAGGGAAGACGGAAACAAAAAATCAATATCCGCAACGTCGAATCCTGTGGATATAGGAGGTATCGTCGGCAGCAATACGGGGGAGATTTCTTCGTGCGCAAATGATTCGACGGTAGGTTACGAGCATGTGGGATACAATGTGGGCGGCATCGTCGGCAGGTCATCGGGGTATGTTCATGACTGTATCAATAACGGAAGCCTTAACGGCAGAAAAGATATAGGAGGAATAATAGGACAGGCAGAGCCATACATCAGGCTGGACCTTACAAAAGATATAATCGCACAGCTTTCCGAAAACATTAACGGATTACATGATGCTGTGGAGAAAACCATCAGTGATACCGACAACTCTTCGGGAGTGGTATCCGCAAGGCTTAATGTTATCAAGAATTTTGCGGATATGGCATTGTCCGATACGGGCTACCTTGCAAACAGTACGGAGGATTTTGTTAACGGTGCCATGAATTCTACCAACCAGATCATGGGCAGGATAGAGTACGTTCTTGATGAAACATCGAAGAACGGCGGTCCTATGGATGATCTGACGGATGCCGGGGGTGATTTGAAGAAGGCAGCGGGCAATGTTGAAGAGCTGGCTGAAGATCTTGATATTTACAATTATATGGATGATGGCGAAAAGACAAGGTATGATAATGCCAAAAAGGCCATAGAAGATGCGACGGGTGAATATGAAAAGTACTATGACGAGTATATGAATTCCGAAGAGGATACCATCAAAAACGAACGTGAGACTATCCGTGCCCAAAAAAGACAGGATTATATAGATAAGAAAGTAACTGATGGTGAATGGAATACAAATAAATACGATGAACTCACCGATTCGCAAAAAGCCGAAGCGGATGCGGCTGCCGAAGCGGAAGTTGCGAAATGGGCGGAAGGAAAAGCCAGAGCAGAATATCAGACGAAAAACGGAAAAGATTATGCAGCGGTATTATCCGAAAATGCCCAGACCATAGCGGATATTGTTATGGCACACTCTGATGAGATGAGTGAGGACGCAAAGGGTGACGGAAAGGAAACTGCCAAAAACATCAAGAACATGGCAGGAAACCTGAAGGATGCCGGAAGCCAGATGAAGAGCATCATAAGTGATGTTGCAGGCAGGGGAGCCGTACAGTTTCCGCAGCTGTCCAATGAGTACAGACTCAGGACAAACAGCCTTGTATCAAACATCCAGGGAATGAGCGATAATCTGGGATATCTCAACAATGAGATGAAGGGTTCAACTGATACGGTCTGCAATGATCTTGAAGATGTAAATGATAAGTTTTCAACGATAATGCTCCTGTTTACCGATGCTATGGACGGTGTTCTTGATATGGATTATTCCACTGTTTACGAGGACGAGTCTAATGATGTGTGCGAGACAAGTATTGATGCAACCGTTGCTGATTGTTCCAACTTCGGAAGTGTCCGTGGTGATATCAATACAGGCGGTATAGCAGGTACGATGGCCGAGGAGTATGATTTTGACCTTGAGGGTGATGTGACGGGAGTTAAGGACTCAAGCGTCAATTCAACATACAGGACTAAATGTGTGCTCCGTAACAACAAAAACAAGGCGGACGTTCGCGGTAAAAAGAGCTATGTGGGAGGAGTGTGCGGACTTCATGAGATAGGGACCATACTTCGGTGCAGTGATTTTTCCAAAGTTTCATCCGAATCAGGAGACTACGTGGGCGGAATAGCCGGAAGGTCATATGCAACAATAAGACAGTCCTACGAGAAGGGAGTACTGGCCGGGCAGTCATACATCGGAGGAATATGCGGAACCGGCGCGGATATCACCGACTGCGTGGCAATGCCCAATATAACGGAAGGTACAAACTTTACGGGGGCTGTTGCAGGCTATGTTGATGACGGGGCTAAGATTAAGAGGAATGTGTTTGTCAGCAGCACCCTTGCCGGACTGGACAGGATCAGCCGTACCGGGGTGGCGGAACCGGTTGAGTACAGGGATCTTCTTGCGATGGACGGATTACCCGGAGAGTATTCGCTGATGAGGGTGGATTACATCGTGGATGATATAGTGGTTTCGAGTGTAGAAAAAAGAGTCGGCGAGGAAATCTATCCTGAGGAAGTACCTCTTGATGAGGTCATCATAAGAAACCCGGATGATGATAATACATACGATGATAAGGTTGTTCTTGATGACGACCAGTATATAGAGTGGGATTTTGATGAGGCAAAGGTCATATACGAAGATACTGAGATAAACGGAGAAATCGTAAGGTACGCTTCAAGCCTCGCAAGTGAGCAGATAAGAAATAACAAGCAGTCTGTATTTCTCGTTGACGGCATGTTCAGAAAAAATGATGAACTTAAAGTAACTATGATAGACGGGGTGGCAGACGGTCAGGAAGAATATGTACTTGCTATACCGGATGACGGTTCCATGTCACACCGTATAAGGTATCAGATGCCGGATGAGGCGGAAAATGTCACTGTTATGCTTGGTAACGGAGGCAGTTATGAAGAGGCTGAGTGTGATGTTTTCGGTAAATATATTACATTCAGTGCACCGGGAAACGAAGTTGTCGTACGGGTCATTGAAGAAAAAAAGGGGCATGAAGGTAAGCTGTGGATACCTATAGCGGCCGGGTCCGGTGCAGCGGTTGCAGCGGGAGTGATCACAGCGGTTGTGGCAAGAAGAAGGAAGACTGGGGGGTCAGGGAGCAAAAAGAACAGACAAAAGAAGCCGAAGAAAGAGGATTGACTGTTTACATAACTTATGATAGTATAGGCTTGACCGAAGGGGTCAAGCCTATTTTTCACGTGTAGAATCGCTATATAAGCGGAGGAGAGTATGAATTCAAAATTTTTCGATGTCAAAAAGGATAAGCAGGATGCGATAATAAATGCCGCACTCAAGACCTTTGCATTAAAAGGTTACAAGGATGCGAGTACCGATGTGATCGTTAAGGAGGCAGGGATCTCAAAAGGATTACTGTTTCACTATTTTACCAGCAAACAGGGGCTGTATGATTTTATATGCGATTACAGTACAAAGTACATGATTCTTGAACTGACCCGCACGGTAAAAAAGAGTGAAAAGGATCTGTTTTCGCTTGTTTCCCAGATCAGCCAGGCAAGAGTAAGGGTAATGAGAAATTATCCTTTTATGGGAAGATTCTTAAGGAGCCTGAAACTTGAGAGAGAAGAGGAGGCCATTGCATCCATAGGCAGCGCTGTCAGTGAGCTTGACAAGACCTATGGCAATATTTACAACCAGATCGACAGCAGAAAGCTTGTCCAGCCCGACCAGCTTCCGAGGATAATAGATATAATTGACTGGGTAAGCAACGGCTTCCTTGAGCAGAATTTCAAGGTGGACGATCCGGACGCCGATTCGTTATACGAGGAGTTCTCGGAGTACTTAACACTTCTTAAAACCCACTTCTATGTGAGCGATACCGACGACAAGGTTTCTGTTGCCAAGGAAGAGGTATATGAGCGTAACGAGACTGTCATGAAAGAGATGAAGCTTGACATGACCTTCGAGGAAAGGCTTATGGCCGGCAAGAAACCGCTTGTAGAAGGGGAGGAAGAGCCTGAAGCGGAAGAGGGCGAAGAGGGCGAAGAAAGCAAAGCTTCGGAAGAGGATGAAGCAAAAAAGGATCCCGATGCTCCGGAAACTTTTGACGATATTATGAGGGAAGCCGAGAAGAATATCTCGGGGTCATGATATGAAAGAGAAGTTATATACTATACCGGTCAATGATGCCGTTAATGCGAATGATGAATGCCCGATCTGCAATGCCGAGCAGTCGCTTGAAAATGACGCGATAGAGTATGCCATAGGTCCCGGTGCATCATATATGGAAAGCAATATAAGGGAGATGACCGATAAGAACGGTTTTTGCAGACGTCACTTCGGTATGATGTACAAATACGGCAATTCTCTCGGCAATGCGCTTATATTGACCAGTCACGTCCATAAAGTTTCCGAAGATATCAAAAAGGAAATGAAAAGCTACAGGGGAGCAAAGGGAGGCCTGTTCTCAAAAGGCGGCACATCAAACGTTGAAGAGTACATAACCGGTCTTACCGGAAAGTGCTTTGTCTGTGATTACTACAGGGACACGTACAAGCGCTATATCGCCACATTTTTCCATTTATATGAAAATGATACGGAATTCAGGGAAAAGATAAAGAGTGGCAAGGGATTTTGCCTTCCGCATATGGGCGAACTACTTCATGAAGCCCCGGGGTATCTGAAGGGAAAGCTGCTTGATGATTTTACGTCAGAGCTCTTTGAAATCCAGAGCCGTAATCTGGACCGGATAGAAGAAGACATTTCGTGGTTTGTCGAGAAGTTCAAATACGAGAATCAGGACAAGGACTGGAAAGAGTCAAAGGATGCGATTCCGCGCACGATCCAGAAACTTACAGGATATATGACTTGATTGCGAAGCGATCTAGTCACGGCGACATTTGCTTCGCAAATGTTGGTTGTAGATCAGAAGAACGATTAGCGACGCAATCCACGCGGAAAGTGGTTTTTGATCACACCGCCGGAAGCTTTGCCCCAGCCAAGTCCCAGATGTTCGACACACACAAGGCACCAGCCTTTAACGGATGCATCACAGGAAAGAGTCAGACCTGTGATGTATTTTTTTGCCTCTTCCGAATCCGCATCAAGATTTACGGCACAAAGGGCATCTTCATATCGCAGAGCGTGCGAGAGTGCGTGATCGGGCTCGAATCGCATCTTCTTGAAACTCCCAAGCCTGAGGCCTGCGCGAAGCACTTTGAGCCCCTTAATATCGGGCATGATCTCGGGAGCAAGGTAAATGCTCTCCCCGAATGCCACAAGACGCCTGGAATCATCGGTAACCTGCTGTCTGTATTTACATCCGGAAGATAGTGTGCTTTCCAGAAAATTATTCAGCAACATGATACGCTCCCGCGGTATTTTGGGAGAACGGGAGCTGTCCTTGGATTTTGATTTTGCGGACGAGTCTGAACTGCCGTTTAGGGATCTGCTGCCCGTTATCCTTGTCAGAACAGCGGCAAAGTGGCCTTCGCCCTTGTGGGTGTGGGGATAGATGCGGTGCATTTTCTCTGCCGTAAAATCGGGATGGCGCAACAGGAACCTCTCAATACTACCCTCGTCTTCTTCGGGTGAGAATGTACAAGTGCTGTAAACGATCCTGCCGCCGTCATTTAGCATATCTGCGGCACAATCAAGTATCATATCCTGCCGATTTGCACACATCTTCACATTATCAGGACTCCACTGCTGTGAAGCTTCAGGATGCTTTCGAAACATCCCCTCTCCGGAGCAGGGAGCATCCACCAGTATCCGGTCGAAGTATCCCAAAAACCTGGAAGTGAGTGCAGCAGGCTCCTCATTTACAACAAGCCCATTGGTAACTCCCATGCGTTCAATGTTTTCCGACAGAATTGCGGCTCTTGACGGGATTATCTCGTTAGCCACAAGGAGTCCGCGTCCGTTCATAAGATCCGCGATCTGTGTGGTCTTACCCCCGGGAGCAGCGCACAGATCAAGTACCTTCTGACCTGAATCGTTAATATCAAGAAGAGTTACGGGAAGCATTGCCGATGCCTCCTGTATATAATATGCCCCAAGCTCATGAAGAACATTTTTCCCCGGCTCATGGTCCTCGTAATAGTACCCAAATGGGCACCAGTCAACGGTTTCGGGGTTATCACGGCCGGAGGAAATCCGGCTCATACGTGCAATATCGACAGGGAAAATCCTCTGCCTGCTCATTCTCAGAGCTTTTGTATAGGGCAGTTTATAGCTGTCTATGAATGATCCGTAATCTTTACCCAGCTGTGATTTCATCCTTTCGGTAAAATCCCCGGGAAGAGAGGCCGGATCGTTATTTTTGTAATCCATATCTGCATTCATGACAGAAATTATATCATTT
>DGUG01000016.1 GCA_002394535.1 Lachnospiraceae bacterium UBA4316 | reverse complement strand
TTCGGGAGATCAACATGGAGTTTCGAGCTTCATATGTGTCCGGAGAAATCGATAAAGCAGAAAAGAACGGATGTGTCTTTTCTGCTTGAAAAACCCATCGGTTAATGCTATTATCGTTTCAAAGCAGATTTTTCTTTGCGGCCTGCCGCTTCTTGTATGCAATTCTTGCAGTTTCAACATCAGAAATTTCCTGCTTTAAATTCCAATCATTTACAATACGAAGCAGGAAAGAAGAGAGTGCTTGTCTTCCCCTGCTGATATTTTCCGAAAGGGAAAACGCCTTCAAAATCTGCTCAGGTACATAAACGACAGTAAAGACGAGAACGTTACGGACGACAACACGGATAAGCTGAACAATATAGTCAGGCACACAAAGAACAAGCCTGGGATGGAGCCAGGTTATATGAAGAAGGGGCTGGATGAGATCATTAATTTCCAATCTGAAAAAAGATAAGCAGGTATATGTTTTCGTAGCACTGGGTATAGTGTTGATCCTGTTTCCGGACAGGATCGCCGAATACGCGCCTCATATAGTCGGGGTAGCTCTTATACTGTATTCGGTTGTGAATATTTTTATGGAACTTAGGTTCCCGGAGTCAACCATAAGCCTCGGGGATGCCGTGGTAAGAGGTGTACTGGGGGTAATCCTGTTACTTGAGACCGGCCAGGCGATAGCGATCCTCAGTATAGTATGGGCAGTGTTATCATTAAATGACGTTGCCGAAGAAATAAATGATTTTTACAGGACGCGTAAGTTCAGATTTGTAGGTGCGGTGAGCATAGTACTTACTATCATTTTTTCAGCAATGCTGATGCTCGATCCATTCGGGCATTTTGTGTTTCATATACGGATTCTGGGACTTGAGATGATAGCTGAAACGTTTATACGAAGAAGAGAAGATTAAATATGTGGAATATAATACTGTTTGTTTCATTGATTATTGTTGCGGCAATGTCGATTGCAAGCAATGCTATTGAGATCGGAGAAAAGCTCGGGTCAGTTCACATAGCTGTTGAGATTGCATTTTATGTATTGATTGCAATCGTTGTACTTGGCGGCATTGTTTATCCTCTTGTCGGTGTGTTCTTTGCACCGATTTTTTCTCTGGAGAAGCTTCACGAGGCAGATGGCAAGGCGCGGCAGAAGTGGTGCAGGAGACTTGCAAATAACCTGTTGGAAAACGTGCAGCTGACCGAGGAAGAGCAGGAGCAGGTAAAGGGATTTTTGCGACTTGAAGATGAAACGGACGATAAGCTCATAGAATTTTTTGACAGGAAGATCACTCCGGAACTCAATCGTGAAATGTATGATACAGCCAAAAAAATATTTATTATTACCGCAATCTCACAAAATTCGGTCTATGACATGCTCGGGATGGCATCCGCAAATTTCAATCTGATAAAGAGGATAACCGAGATATGCGGGTTCAGACCTAACAATGCACAGGTGTTCAGGCTGTATATCAGAGTGCTGTCCATTACTCTTATAGCCGGAAATCTCGAAGAGATGAATATTGAAGAATTAATCCCGATGGCAACCGAAGGAGCATTGGGAAAAGCCCTTGGCATTGTAGCGGCATCAGCAACACAGGGTGCGGTAAATGCACTTACCACATTGCGAATGGCGACGATTGCCAAAAACTACCTTCTCAATGCCGACGTTTCCCTGACGAGGAAAGAGCTGCGCAGAAAATCATATGCCGAGGCACTGAGCATCCTTAAGAACATAATGAAGCAGGGCATGAATGAGAAGATTAAAGAGCCCGTCAGGAATATGTTCAGCAAAGCCTAGTAGGGAACTATCATGATTGAGCAGGTTTTCTTCATAATTAGGTCGTCCATCCATAATTCATTGAGAGCCGCGGCATTTGAAATAATAGAAAACTTTCAGTACCATATTTACGGTGTGTATTCCTCATAACCGTAAACCACCTCATTGTCTGCATTTAGGTACAGGCACATAATGGCAGAGTTTTCCTCGCCCTCACCTTGCCTGTTTATGTACTCTGCCATACCATTTGTATACATGAACTTATGGAAGCCGTCTGGCGGGTACTGTACGTAAAAAGGTGTGTACTGACCGGCGGCAAGTTTATATTCGCGGTAATTCTCATCCGGGCTCACCTCTTTAGCCATAACACTGTCTTTTCCGGGAGCTTTCATATAGCAGTTTATACACTTTACGGCACTTTTGCCTTCACCGGCGGAGGAGAGGGTATCCGATTTTCCCGTAAGGGTAAGTGATGACAGATAAAAGCTTCCGAATGAAGAGTCGGGGACAGGCGGGTTGTTTCCGTTAAGGCCGTAATCCTCGTCGGTTTCGACTATGTATGCATATGCATAGGTTTTTCCGTTTGAGTTTGATTCGTTTAATACAAATCTCCCTTCCCCCCTAAGGTTGTCTCCGCCTTTGGGGTAAAATACCGCGTATCCCGATTGATGACCGCAAAGGGCAACCTTGTCATACAGCGTAGCAGGAGCATTATCCGGAGACGTTACGTGTACGTCTTCCGGGTTATAACCGTGATTTCCGTATAATTTGCCAAGGCACTCGTTGACGAAGGATTCTGCATCGTTGTACAGGTTGTAGGATTCGCTGACTTCAAAGCAGGCATTGATCACCTTGAATTTTCCGTCAATGCTCTCGTCCGCGAACCGGTAAGTTCCGTCATCATTAAGTTCGGATACTGTGTTTTTAAGACCCGGAAGCTTACACTTATTAACAAGAAAGGTCTGGTTACGGTCCGAAATATTGCTGGAGAAAAATGCGTAATTGTCCACGGTATTGATTATCGCGGCAAAGGGGAGTTCATCAGGCGTATCCTCGACGTAATCCCATCCTTCACCGACGTAAGATCCGAAGTGAGTGGGAGACAGCCACATCATCTCCTCTTCATTTATGGCAGACGTTACCGCTCCGGCATCCATAAATACAAGTGAAGTCTCTTTGCCTTCGAGTCCTTCAAGTCCATAGGGAGTAGAGTATTTGTACAAAACATTGTCTATTATCTCTTCGGTACCGGGCTCATATTCATATTTAATGTCCGCTATAGACAGTGAATATATAAGAGGTCCGGCCATCCGGACATTTTTATCCAGGTGACCGCTGAAATTACAAATGTATACAGTACCGTTTTCATAACCCGGGCCGGTTGAACCCATATCGCCGTCATAAAACTCTCCGTGAAATGAACCGTCCGGGTCAATGGCAAGCTCTGTCGACCATCCGCCTGCACCGCTTGAAAATGTATAAGCCCACTCCGACATGGCTGTAAACACTTCTTCGGAAGCGGCATCATATATATCAGCGGGAACCATCTCCGATTCGTTTAAACCTGTCCAGTCTTTCTTGTCGATTTGCCCGACATCTGCCTCCTCTTTGTCCGATGAATCCTCTGCCTCGGTGGACAGGGCGGTTTCAGGATTCGTATTGGCAGTGTCAACCTGTTTGTTATCTGCACATCCTGCAAGCATGGAAGTGCTCAGAATAGCAACAGCGGTAATGATTATAGTATAGTAATGATTTTTTCGCATTTGTATCTCCTGAGTATGAGTGATTTCCATCATTTTATCATAAGATAATTGTAAAGAAGAGAAATTTATGAAAATAGAGAAAAAAAACTCAATAATAGTTGACATAAATTAAAAGTGATTGTATTATAATAATCGAGTAGACGGAGTTGACTAGGGGAGTCAATTTCGCGGTTAATAAGGGAAATGATATACTTAAAGGGGATAGGTATATTATGAAACGCCGTATCATTATGGGAATGGTCGCAATACTCATAACACAGGGTATTGCGACGCTTTCCCCGATACAAACCTATAGCGCAACCGTATCTACCGGAACGGTCAAAGCAAGGAGCGGATTCGTAAGGTCCGCCGCCACAGCCCAGTCGGCCGTTTCGTTCTGTGTATCTTCGGGCGACGAAGTCGCAATCCTCTCGGAGGAAAAGGGAAAGGACGGCAATACATGGTACAGGATTGCTGTTGGAACATCCGTAGGATATATCAGATCAGATCTTGTTTCCAAAACGAAGAAGTCAATGACGGTTAGTGATTTGCTTGTGAAGAATTCACAGGCCAATTCATCTGCTAATACAAAAGCCGCACCAACAACTGCGCAGACGGGTACGACAACAGCACAAACAGCAGTTTCGTCCGCAGTTGGATCAGGAACGGTTAAGGGTACTTATGTAAGGATGCGCAAGAATGCAACTCTTAATTCCGGAGTAGTTACCTATCTTAATACCGGCGACGTTGTCAATATACTTGCGGAAGGAAAAGCAAGTGATGGGCAGGTGTGGTATCAGGTAAGGAAAGGTGATCAGACCGGTTTTGTACGGAGCGATCTTATAAACAAGACTGCTTCGGCAAGTACGACGGCAACGACAGCACAAACAAATGTAATTGCACAATCTGCTACAACGGCAGGTACGGCCACCCCGGGTGTAGTCAAGACGGTTGAGCCGGGAGCCGGTGTTGTGAAAGGAACGAATGTCAGGATCAGAAGCGTTGCCGGCACAACGGGAGAAATAATCGGGACGGTCAGCACAGGATCGGGACTAAAACTACTCGGAGTAGAAAAGGCACCTGACAGAGAGTGGATAAAGATTGAGGCAACCGTTGATGGCAAAACTGTCAGCGGATATATAGCAAGAGATTACGTTACGGTGACCAAAGAAGTCAAGGAAGTCACCCAGACAACTCAAACTATTGTGAGCAGTGATTCTTCGGGAACCACGACAACGACTGCGCAGACAACGGGCAAGACTGTCTCGGATTCGGGAGGTGCGGATACCGGACCTGCCACGGGGCAGGCTTCCATCAAAGGAGTGGGAGTCAGAGTCAGGCAGGCACCGGTCGAGGGAAGCATAGTCTGCCAGCTCTCATCGGGGCATCCGCTTACCGTTAACAAAGAAACATCCGGAAGTGACAATTACACCTGGTATCAGGTGTCTTTTTCGTATTTAGGGAGTGAACGCGAAGGATATGTCAGATCGGATCTGGTAACCCTTGCCGAGTCAGAAGAGAATGTTGCACCGCTCGGAGATGAGGAATTTGAAAAATCAATCGCGGAGTATCCGGATGGATACAAGAACTCACTTCGCGCTCTTCACGCAAAGCACCCAAAGTGGAAGTTTGAAGCTGTAGATACAGGTCTTGAATGGCAAAGTGCGCTTACTGCGGAATCATCGGTAGGTAAAAATCTTGTCTCCAAGAACTCAATCGCTTCATGGAAGTCAACTGCGCCACAGGCCTACAATCAGGCTACAAACCAGTGGTATACGTTTGACGGCGGAAGCTGGGCTTCGGCTTCACCCGAGCTTATTGCATACTATATGGACCCAAGAAACTTCCTGAACGAGAGCGGGATATATATGTTTGAAAAGCTCGACTTTTCCGATACCCAGACGACTGCAAGTGTTTCCAAGATGCTGACGGGAACGTTTATGAGCGGGGAGGTTACGGATACAGACGGAACAACGTTTAATTACGCGGAGAAGTTCAGGGAGGTAGGAGAAGCTACAGGCGTATCTCCATATCTTCTTGCAGGGCGCGCCCTTCAGGAAATGGGTATAAAGGGAAACAGCCAGAGCTGTAGCGGAAAGGTTGCGGGACATGAAGGATACTTTAATTTCTTCAATATCGGGGCATATGCATATAGCGGAAGAAGCGCCACAATCAATGGCCTGATATATGCTACGGGATCGGATGATGACTACCTGCGTCCATGGAATACGAGGGCAAGATCTATATACGGAGGCGGAAAGTATTTGGCAGAAAAATATGTCTCCAAGGGCCAGAACACGCTTTACTTTCAGAAATTTAATGTTGTGAACCGGGAGAACACCCTGTATTCACACCAGTATATGTCGAATATTCAAGCGGCTTCATCGGAGAGCTCGAGACTCCAGTTGGCATATCTCGGCGATGACGAGGTACTTAAGTTCAGGATACCGTATTACAGAAATATGCCTGAGACATTGTGCGCAAAGCCTGTTTCGGATTCTAATCCGAATACATATCTTGCCTCACTTTCAATAAGCGGAGGCGAGCTTAAACCCGCATTTTCAGGGGTGACAGACAAATACACCGTAACGGTCGACCCCGGACAGGAGACTGTTGAAATCAAAGCTACGGCGGTTTGTTCGTCATCCTCAGTCGGGGGAGTCGGAACTTACCCGATACAGCCCGGCGAGAACACGCTGTACGTCGGCTGCAAAGCTCAAAATGGCACTATAAAAGCATACACTATAACAGTTTACAGATAAGAAGGAGTCAGACATGAAACAAACTGTAAAAATCATTACGGCAGCATTAATTCTTTTGGCATCGGTTTATTATGGTGCCGGAAACGTTTATGCGGAGGGGCTTAACGTATCAGCAGACAAGGAAAGCTGTGAAATAGGTGATAGCGTCAAGGTCACAATCGACGCTGCTGCCCTCGAGGGAACGGCTCCTGCCGATATTCAGGTAGAGTTCAACTCAAACAGGCTTAATTTTGTAAATTGTTCTGCCGAGTACGGCGGAGGCGGCGGAGGTCTAATAACTTTCAAAGAAAGCAATGCCACTGTTGAGTTTACAACTCTTTCCGGAGGAAATGCAGATATCAGGGTGACAGCGACTGCCGAAGATGCGACCGAGCCTGAGACAGCTTCCGTTTCCATCGCGGTTTCAGGAGAGGATACTGCCGCAGCGCTGGATGCCGCAGCAGGAGGAAATCTCGGTGTCAGTCCGGGAACGATTGAACTGCAGGACGGAAGAGTAATCCAGACTGTTTTTGCAGAGGAATTCAAGCCCATACTGTTCCACAAAGAGACAACGGAGTATAACGGTCAGACCACTGAATGCGCCAAATTCGACATGGGAGATATGACGCTCCTGTACACAACCGACGCTTCGGGCGGTGACGCAAAGTTCATGATATACGATCAGGAAGCCGGAACACTTGATGATTTCAGGATGATTCAGGGAATAGAAAATCGCTTCATTATCGTTCTGTCGGATTGCGAGGGCGAGATTCCGGCCGGATATACGAAGGCTGTACTTGACTGGAACGGACAGACTCTTACGGCATTTATGGAAGAGAGTGTTGCAGCAGGAAATGCAACAGCAATAAACGGCATAGATCCTTCTGATTTTTTCCTTGTATACGCCATGAGCTCAGAGGGAAATAAAGGCTGGTACAGGTACGATAAAAATGAAGGAACATACCAGAGATTTGTGGTTGCACAAACTGCTGCCGTAACAGAAAGTGAAGGAGGAACTGTAGCAGAGGAGGTAGATTCGGCAGGGATACTTGATGACTATATTCCGGGGAATATTCAGTCGATACTGCTGCTTGTTTTTGTTGCACTGGCGCTTATTCTGCTTATAACAGTTATTATACTCGCTGTAAGACTTCATGAATACGCAGAAGACCTTGATGCGATATATGAAGGCGGTTATTATGAAGATGATGAAGAAGAGGATGAGGACGAAGAGTTAGAAGAGGATGACCAGCGTACAAGGCGTGCCGGGGCCGTAACAGCCGCTTCCCTCGTTGGACGTTCATTGTCAGAAGACGATGAAGAGGATGAAGATGAAGAAGAGGATGAAGACGAATCCGAAGATGAGGAAGATAATTCGGACGATGAAGATGATGAAGGCGATGTAGAAGACGACGAAGACGAAGATGAAGAAGATGATGATGAAGATAATGAAGACGATGAAGACGAGTATCCATATGACAGACCTCTGACCAGAAGAGAGCGTAAGGAACTTGAAAGAGAGAGAAAAGAAAGAGAACGCGAAGAAAAGTGGCGCTTGAAGGAAGAAAAGAAGGCGGCGAAGAGACGGGCAAGAGGGTACGAGGAAGCTACACCGATGGATTGGAGCAGCTTCGAAAAGGAACGCGAGCAGGAAAACAGACCGGGGAAAGGAACGGCTCAAAGCGAAAAGCTGCCTCCGCGCAAGAAAGTAGTCAGAGACGAAGAACCTCGCGAGACGGAACAACCCCGCGCACTTCGCGAAGAAGAACAAAGAGAGAGACAGAAGAGGCTGTTTGAGCAGCAGCAGAGAATCGAGGAACAACGTAGAATAGAGAACGAACAACTCGAGGCAGAAAGGTTAAAGCAGCAGCAACAGTTTATCGACTCCAGAAATGAAGAGCCTGATCTGGATGAGGACTTCCAGTTCGAGTTCCTTAATCTTGATTGATAGAGGTGGTGTGGCTCACAATAGAGGAAGAAGGAGATTTATATGGCACGAAAATATACGGAAAAAGCGTGGTCGGTGCTGACCATGGCCGGACAGCTTTCGGCACAGTTCAAGCACGGATATGTAGGCAGTGAACACCTGCTTTTGGCCTTATGTATGGAAAAAAGCGGTGTTGCATCAAACGTGCTGCATGCAAACGATGTGGATGAGGAGAAAGTTATCAGACTCATAGATGAGCAGATAGCCCTTCCCGGAAGAGTTGCCAGGAAGGAGAGAGAAGGTTTTACGCCGAAGGTGGAATCCATACTTGATCTTGCACAGGAACTTGCCGAATCGTTTGATTGCGATGAGATAGGAACGGAGCATCTTCTGCTTGCGATAATATCAGATGCCGATAATCTTGCCGTACGTCTTATCAACACTTTGTCCGTTAATCCGCAAAAACTGTTTGCAGACACTCTTGTGGCAATGGGAGAAAATCTCGAAGATTATAAGGAACAGATAAAGGCAACGGGGAAACAGAACGGCATGGGCCAGGGGATGCTGATAGACCGTTACAGCCGGGATCTTACAGCCCTTGCCGCAGAAGGCAAACTTGATCCTGTTGTGGGAAGAGATGCAGAAATAACCCGTATGATCCAGACCCTTTCCAGAAGGACCAAAAATAATCCCTGTCTTATAGGAGAGCCGGGCGTGGGTAAGACGGCAATTGTTGAGGGGCTCGCCCAGCGCATAGTTGACGGGACTGTTCCTGAAACTGTAGCTGATAAAAGACTGCTTACTCTTGATCTTTCCGCTATGGTTGCCGGAAGTAAATACAGGGGAGAATTTGAAGAGAGAATTAAGCGTGTAATAAGTGAAGTTACTATGGAGGGCAACATTCTCCTTTTCATGGATGAGGTACACACGATCATAGGTGCGGGCGGTGCCGAAGGATCAATTGATGCGAGCAATATTCTGAAGCCCTCACTTGCCCGCGGCGAGGTTCAGCTTATCGGTGCGACGACCTACGATGAGTACAGAAAACATATTGAAAAAGATGCCGCACTTGAGAGAAGATTCCAGCCGATCTATGTAGAAGAGCCTACCGAGAACGACTGTATAGAGATACTTAAGGGAATTGCCCCGAGATACGAGAAACATCATAACGTAAAATATGATGAAGATGCACTTGAGGCGGCAGCGAAACTGTCTGCAAGATATATAAGCGACAGATTCCTTCCGGATAAGGCGATAGATCTTATAGATGAAGCGGCATCAAAAGTAAGACTCTCCAATCTTGTGGGCTCGAAAGATGTCGGAGATCTGAAAGAGAAACTCCGCGAGATCGAAAAGCGCGAGGAACAGTGTCTTAAGAATAATGATATTGAAGGATTTTCCGCTGCAAAGCATGAAGCTGAAAAACTTACAAAAGCAATAGAAAAAAAGAAGACGGGAAGGAAGGGAAAAGAGCGTACTGTCGTGACAAAGGCGGATATAGAAAGCATTGTTGCCCAGATCACAAAGATCCCGACCGAGAGACTGTCAGAGACCGAAAGCAGCAAACTGCTCAGGCTCGAGAAGGAACTGTCATCTTCGGTTATAGGACAGGATGAGGCTGTAGGTGCAGTATCCCGTGCAATAAAACGAGGCCGTGTCGGACTCAAAGAAGCGGGAAGACCTATCGGATCTTTCCTGTTCTTAGGGCCTACAGGTGTGGGCAAAACCGAGCTTTCCAAAACGCTTGCGAGAGTATTGTTCGGAACGGAAAACGCACTTATCCGTGTTGATATGTCGGAATACATGGAGAAACACACCGTCTCGAAGATGATCGGATCTCCTCCGGGATACGTCGGCTTCGAAGAAGGAGGCCAGTTATCCGAAAAAGTCCGCAGAAATCCTTATTCGGTCGTGCTGTTTGATGAGATTGAAAAGGCTCATCCGGACGTTTTCAATATCCTCCTTCAGGTCCTTGATGATGGTCACATCACAGACTCAAACGGACGGAAAGTCAGCTTTAAGAACACTATAATCATAATGACGAGTAATGCAGGGGCTAACCGTATTATTGACCCGAAAAAGCTGGGATTCATTACGCAGACGGATGAGAAGAGTGACCATGACCGCATGAAGTCCGGTGTTATGGAAGAGGTCAAAAACACCTTCAAGCCCGAATTTATTAACCGTATCGACGAGATCGTGGTATTCAGAACGCTTAATGATGACGATCTGAAAAAAATCGTATCGCTTCAGACTAAAGATCTGTGCGCAAGGGCGCTTGAAGCAAGAGGTATTAAGCTCCACATAACCGATTCGGCCAAGAAGCTTGTAGCTGCTAAAGGAAACGACAAGAAATTCGGAGCCCGTCCAATAAGGCGCGCGATCCAGACGATGCTTGAAGATCCCCTCTCTCTCGAGATACTTGAAGGAAAATTCAAAGAGGGCGATGATGTCACGATAGCGGCCAAGGGAGGCAAAATCGTATTTAAGTAAGGAGATGTTTTTTGTTTACAATATTTGTAGATAAATTATCCGTTTTAGAATATAATTAAACTGTATTTCGGAGATAACGAATAGGAGGGTTGTAAATGGCTGCAGTTTCTGAATTGATCCGCAAGGAAGACGGGGGAGCAATAAGTTTCGGTAACCACACACTTGATGCAAAAGCGAAGGTGGAAGATTTTGATGCTTTTGGCAATCTCTACAAGGTCAAAACATTTAAAGAACTTACAAAGCTTGAGAGAGACGGATTGTTTGTATACGAGTCCGAACCCGGAACAAGTGTTAATAATTTTACCGTACAGCCTGACGGCGTAAGTTTTAATGTTTGCGGTGACGAAGATGCGATGATTACTGTCGGACTCAAGGAAGATACAGAGTATAACGTAAACGTGGCGGGCCGCGATATCGGAAAGATCAAAACAAACCTTGGCGGTAAGCTCAGCATTTCGGTTGAGCTTTGTGGCAAAGGAGAAATAAACGTAAAGGTTACAGAGTAATTAATGGCAAAAGGCAGACCTTCCACTGTGTTCTTCTGCAGTGAGTGCGGGCATGAATCGTCCAAATGGATGGGGCAGTGTCCTGCATGCAAGGCGTGGAATACGTTTGTGGAGGAGCCGGTAGGCAGAACGACACAATCTGGCAAGGGCACATCCCGCATTCAGGCAGTGGAGCCGACGAGTGTGACGGCAGTATCGCTGGAATCTTTCCAAAGATACAATACCGGGATGTCTGAACTCGACAGGGTTTTGGGAGGCGGTATAGTACCGGGCTCCCTTGTTTTGGTTGGAGGAGATCCGGGTATCGGAAAATCAACTCTTCTGCTGCAGGTTTGCAGGAATCTTTCGGCTGCCGGAAGAAAGGTCATATACATCTCCGGGGAGGAATCTCTTTCCCAGATCAAAATGCGCGCCATGCGTATAGGTGATTTTTCTGACGGTCTGCTTCTTTTATGTGAGACGAATCTTGCCGACATAGAGGAAGTTATCAAAAAGCATAAACCTGAAGTCGTGATTATAGACAGTATACAGACGATGTATTCTGATAGTGTTACCTCCGCACCGGGAAGTGTTTCCCAGGTAAGGGAAGCGACAAATATACTTATGGAAATCGCCAAGCGAGATCAGATCACGATCTTTATAGTCGGCCACGTTACGAAGGAAGGAACTGTTGCCGGGCCACGCGTACTTGAGCATATGGTTGATACGGTTCTGTATTTTGAAGGGGATCGTTATGCCTCATACAGAATAGTCAGGGCAGCTAAGAACAGGTTCGGATCGACTAATGAGATAGGTGTTTTCGAGATGTGTTCCCAGGGGCTTGAAGAGGTTACGAATCCGTCCGAATATATGCTTAGCGGACGTCCGAAAGATTCCGCCGGGTCATGCGTTGTCTGTGCTATGGAAGGGACCAGGCCGATGCTTGTGGAAGTTCAGGCGCTTGTATGCAGATCGGGGTTCGGCATTCCGCGAAGACAGGCTACGGGAATTGATTTTAACAGAGTAAATCTCTTAATGGCAGTTCTCGAAAAGCGTATGGGCTTCAAGATGGGTGAGTGCGATGCGTATCTAAACGTTGCAGGCGGTATGAAGATGAATGAGCCCGCGATAGATCTCGGGGTAGCTCTTGCCGTCGTTTCAAGTTTTACGAGCACCCCCATTCCTGAAGATATGGTAATGTTCGGAGAAGTAGGACTTTCCGGCGAAGTACGCTCGGTGTCATTTGCGAATGTGCGTGCCGCAGAAGCGGTCAAACTTGGGTTTAAGAGGATCATGATGCCGGCTACAAATGCCACGGCTCCCGAAAATATAGGCGATGCAAAAATCATTGCGGTGGAAAATCTTTCCGATGCAATTAAAACATTAAAATGATCAGAGGAACAAAGTAATGGTAAGACGAATCTATGTTGAAAAGAAAAGTGCATATGCAGCGGCGGCAGGTGAGCTTCTTGCCGATCTGAAAGGATACCTTGGACTTGACGGTCTGCAAAAGGTCAGGATACTGATAAGGTATGATGTTGAAAACATTGATGATGAAGTTTTCGGGACTGCCGAAAAATGTGTGTTTTGCGAGCCGCCCGTAGACGATCTTTACGAGGAAGATTTTCCCAGGGAGGCAGGTGACAGAGTTTTCTCGGTTGAGTATCTTCCGGGGCAGTTTGACCAGCGTGCCGATTCGGCTGTTCAATGTGTCCAGTTCCTGTCGGCAGACAGTCTACCCATTATTAGGACAGCAACAACCTACTGTCTTGGCGGCACTATTTCCGATGAAGAATTCGAGGCTATAAAGTCATATTGTATCAATCCTGTTGATTCAAGAGAGACAGGATTTGAGAAGCCGGAAACTCTTGTTTCAAATTATGATGAACCTGCCGATGTCAGAATATTCGACGGGTTTGTATCAATGGATGAGAACAGCCTTAAACAGCTATACGATTCTCTTTCACTTGCGATGACATTCAAGGATTTTCTCCATATACAGAACTATTTCAAAAATGACGAAAAACGCGATCCGTCAATGACGGAGATACGTGTTCTTGATACGTATTGGAGTGATCACTGCAGACATACAACATTCTCTACGGAACTTACCGAAGTTACCTTTGATGATGGATTCTATGCCGGACCGATCAGGCAGTCTTTTGAAGATTACAAGAAGGCAAGGGCAGACGTGTACGGAGACCGCAAGGATAAGTTCATATGCCTGATGGACATCGCGCTTATGGGCATGAAGGAACTCAAAAAGCAGGGCAAACTTGCGGACCAGGAAGAATCCGATGAGATCAATGCATGCTCGATAGTTGTTCCTGTCGAGATTGACGGTGTAGAGGAGGAGTGGCTTGTCAGCTTCAAGAATGAGACACACAATCACCCGACAGAGATAGAACCGTTTGGTGGCGCCGCAACGTGTCTCGGAGGTGCGATCCGTGACCCGCTTTCGGGAAGAAGTTACGTTTATCAGGCTATGCGTGTTACCGGTGCTGCGGATCCTACACGTCCGATGAGTGAGACACTGCCCGGAAAGCTTCCTCAGAGAAAGCTTGTAAGAGGTGCTGCAAAGGGATACAGCTCCTATGGTAACCAGATAGGGCTTGCGACAGGTTTCGTAAAGGAAATCTACCATCCCGATTATGTTGCCAAGAGAATGGAGATCGGTGCGGTCATGGGTGCTGCCAAAAGATCCAATGTTATGAGACAAACATCGGACCCGGGAAATGTGATCATTCTTTTGGGCGGACGAACCGGAAGAGATGGCTGCGGAGGTGCGACCGGCTCATCCAAGGCGCATACGACATCTTCGATTGAAACATGCGGAGCCGAAGTACAGAAAGGTAACGCTCCCACCGAGCGTAAGCTCCAGAGGCTGTTCAGACGCCCCGAGGTTTCTAAACTTATACGTAAATGTAATGATTTTGGCGCAGGCGGTGTTTCTGTTGCTATCGGAGAACTTGCTGATGGCCTGAGGGTGGATCTTGATAAAGTTCCGAAGAAATACGCCGGACTTGACGGTACGGAACTTGCAATTTCCGAGTCGCAGGAGAGGATGGCAGTTGTCGTTGCAAAAGAGGACGTAGACAGATTCCTTGAATACTCGGCGGAGGAAAATCTTGAAGCAGTTGCCGTTGCTGAAGTAACCAAAGAGCCAAGACTTGTTCTTATGTGGCGCGGCAAGGAGATCGTCAATCTGAAGAGAGCGTTCCTTGATACGAACGGTGCCCATCAGGAAACAAAGGTCCAGGTCAATATGCCCGAAGAAATAGATTTCTTCGGTGAGCCGATCATAAAGAGCGTGGCAAAGGATGTACAGGATAATGATTTTGTGTCGGCACTTAAAGATTCACTTTCGGATCTGAATGTATGCTCACAGAAGGGTCTTGTAGAGATGTTTGACTCTTCAATCGGAGCAGGGAGTGTTCTAATGCCGTACGGCGGAAAATCACAACTTTCCGAAACGCAGGTTATGATAGCAAAACTTCCCGTATATAAGGGTAAATGCGATACGGTTACAATGATGAGTTACGGATTTGATCCGTATCTGTCGAGCTGGAGCCCGTATCACGGGGCCGTTTACGCCGTTACAGAATCTGTTGCCAAGATTGTTGCAGCGGGCGGTGACCACAGTAAGATAAGATTTACTTTTCAGGAGTACTTCAGGAGAATGTCGGAAGAACCTTCGAGGTGGAGCCAGCCGTTTGCTGCGTTGCTGGGAGCCTTTTCCGCACAGATGGGATTTTCGCTTCCTTCAATCGGCGGTAAGGATTCAATGTCGGGAACATTCCAGGATATAGATGTTCCGCCCACGCTTGTTTCGTTTGCGGTAGATGTTGCCAAAAGCGGAGATGTTATTACCGGCGAACTTAAGGAGGCTGGCAATAAACTTGTACTCATTGAAGTAGCAAAAGACGATTATCATGTTGTGGATTACAAGGATGCCGCCGACCAGTACAAAAAGTTTCACTCGGATTCTTCAAATAAACTTATCAGATCTGCATATGCCGTGGATGGGTATGGTGTGGTCTGTGCACTTTGCAAGATGGCATTCGGTAACGGACTCGGATTTAAAATAGAGCATTCGGTGGATATCAGAAAACTTTTTACACCCGGATTCGGATGGATAGTTGCCGAAGTTGCCGGAAGCGATGTCGGAAAATTGCAGTCAAGATACACTGTTATAGGTGAAGTCACAGGAGATTCATGCATCAGCTACCGTAGCGATTCAATAGGGATCGGAGAAGCTGTCAGTCTGTGGAAGAAGCCGCTTGAAAAAGTTTTTCCTACAAAGAGTAATCTCAGCACTGATAAACTTGAAGATAAACAGTTTGATGTTACGCAATCAGACAGGAAAGTTTATGTGTGCAAGAATAAAGTTGCCAAGCCTACGGTATTCATTCCCGTATTTCCCGGAACGAACTGCGAGTATGACAGTGCGAAGGCATTTGAACGTGCGGGTGCGGATGTTATAACCTGCGTATTCGCAAACCGTAATGCGGATGATATAAGACAGTCTGTTGAAGCGTTCAAAACGGGAATCGGCAGGTCGCAGCTTATAATGTTCCCCGGTGGATTTTCTGCAGGTGACGAGCCTGACGGATCTGCCAAATTTTTTGCCACCGCGTTTCGCGGTGAGGTGTTATCCGATGCGGTGATGGATCTGTTATATAATCGTGACGGTCTCGCTCTCGGAATATGTAACGGTTTCCAAGCGCTTATCAAGTTAGGGCTCCTTCCTTCGGGAAAAATCACCGGACAGAATGAATCATCGCCGACGCTGACATATAATACGATTAACAGGCATGTATCGAAAATGGCATACACAAAAGTTGTATCAAACCTTTCGCCGTGGCTTGCGGAGGCTGAACTCGGCGGAACGTATGTAATTCCGGTATCACACGGAGAGGGACGTTTTGTGGCAAAGGACGAGGTTATCAGGGAACTGTTTGAAAACGGTCAGGTTGCAACAAGATACTGCGATCCCGACGGTAATATTTCTATGGATGAAGAATACAACATTAACGGTTCGTTTGCCGCTATAGAAGGTATTACCAGTCCGGACGGAAGAGTATTCGGTAAGATGGGACATTCAGAGCGTCGTGGGGACGGAGTTGCCGTTAATATTTACGGCGAGCAGGATATGAAGATATTTGAGTCGGGAATTAAGTATTTTATGTAGTGCTATCGGATGGCACGGATCTGAAAATTAGCGGGGGTATCCCATGTTCAGACTTAAAAGGACAAAAAAAATCGGCTTTGTAAAATGGCTTAAGAGGATCAAAAAGGAAAAGGCACTTGTACAGGTGCTTGTGGTTTGCTTTGTACTTGTCATTGCATGTATTCTGTTAAGCATTTTCCACGTTCACAGAATTTTTGAGACATTTGAACAGGCTACATATGAGGATATAATTAACAGATCCGAGATTTCATCCAAGTATTTCTCGGATAATTTTGCCAGAAGAGGCTCCCTTGTGGCAGCAGAGGCACAGGTGCTCGCCCAGGATGAGGCAATAGACAAGGAAAGTATATGTAACTGTCTGAAAGTTCTCGAAGAGACGGGAGAATTCTCATACGCATATTATATCAGCAATCGCGGTATTAAATACAGACCCGACGGTGGGCTTAATTCGGTCGTGATGAATAAGTATTCCGATGCTATTGATCCTAACAGTAACATGACCGTGTACAGAAACTTTGAACCGGAGCTTTCGAATGATGAGGTGTGCTTCGGATCACCTGTTTCCAAGAACGGACTTATCCAGGGCTTTGTCATCGGTGTTGCTACCGCGGGTAATATGCTCGAAACAAATACATCCAATACATCTTCAATGATCGCTGAGAGATATCTTACCGACAGACAGGGGAATATAGTTGCGTACTCCAAGAATGATAAAGTATATGACGGAACCGGAAAAAATATATTCGATCTTCTGACAAGGGACAGCATTGATGACTATGCCGCCGAACAGGTAAGAGAAGAGGTACTTAACGAAGTCAATTCCCAGAGTATCGTGACCCGTGATATTTCCGTTAATGGGAGAAAGGGTCATGCTCTCTATAAACAGTTGTCCGGAGTAAGCGGGTGGACGATCTACTATATCATATATGTGGATGATGTCCGTGAATCGATCATGCCGATATTGGTCGAAGGATTCGTATCAATGTTTATGGTCATTCTGATCATGTCATTGATGATCATATTTGTTATCCGTTATATTCGGGGTGAACAGAAAAAGGTTTATGAACTTGCGTATGTTGATGATCTGACCAGGGCGCCCAATGAGAATGCCTTCAAGGAAAAGGCAATGGAACTTCTGATGGAAAATCCCGACGTTCCGTATATTCTTACCTGTTTTGATATTATGAATTTCAGATATATCAACGAGGGATACGGACACTTAAAAGCGGATATGCTTCTGCGGGATATTGCAGTGGTTTTGCGGGAGTCATATACGTATCAGGAGACCTTCGGAAGACTGTCAGCCGACAGATTTGTGGGACTGTGCGTTGATGATGGAAGAGGAGAAGACCGTAAGAAGTTTATTGATGAGCGTCTCGAGAAAGCAAGCGAAGAGACCGGCATGAAATACCCGATTAAGTTCAAGGTCGGTATCTATTATATCAGGGACAAGAAAGAACCTATATCGGATATGATTGATAAGGCCAACCTTGCACGTAAATCGGTTACGGCAGGGAATCGTGGCCTTCAGGCTGAATACCGTGAACAGCTCATGGAGGAGACGAGAAAGCAGGAACGTGTTGAATCACGTATGCATGAAGCTTTGGAGAACGGAGAGTTCCATCCTTATCTGCAGCCCAAGTGGAACATGGCGACTGACCAGATAGCGGGCGCTGAAGCGCTTATCAGATGGATTGATGAGAAAGGAAATATCATTCCGCCGGATGAGTTCATACCGGTATTTGAACGTAACGGATTTATTGAGCATATTGATTTTTACATGCTTGATGAAGTGTGTAAATATATAAGGCAGATGATAGACGAAGGCCGTGAGGTCTATCCCGTTTCCATCAACCAGTCAAGATATCTTCTGTATGATCCGAACTATATAATGAAGGTTCAGGAGATCATGCTCAAATACAGAGTACCGAAGGGTCTTATAGAACTTGAGATAACAGAGACCGTGTTCTTCAACGAGAAGGAGCGTATGCTTGATGTTATGAGAAATCTCAAGGAGTTCAACATGAATCTTTCCATTGATGATTTTGGATCGGGTTATTCATCACTGAATCTTTTGCGTGACATTCCCTTTGATGTGCTTAAGATCGACAGAGGCTTCCTTGATGAATCCGTACAGAGCGACAGCGGTAAATGGATACTGCGCAAGATCGTGGAGATGGCAGAAGGTTTGCACCTCAAAGTCATATGCGAGGGTGTTGAGACCCACGAGCAGGTTGAGATGCTGCTTGACATAGGGTGTATTTACGCCCAGGGATTCTTGTATTCAAGGCCGATACCGATAGAAGAGTTCATGGAGAAGTACAACACGCCTATAGATGAGTACTCGCCCCAAACCGTTTATTCCGAAGATGATTATGATGACTATGACGGACTTAACGAAGAAGAACTGTAATGTCAATTATGCAAAAGAACTTGATAAAATCATTCGAACTTTGGATCACAGACCAAAACTTCTGCTTCATAGCTGCTGCGCACCATGCAGCAGCTATTGCTTGATATATCTGCTGGAGCATTTTGATATAACCTGTTTTTACTATAATCCGAATATAACCGATGCAGGCGAATATGAAAAACGTGTAGCGGAACTAAGAAGACTTGTGGATACTCTTAACGATGAGTATTCATTAACGGATTCTTGCTCCATAAAGATAATTGAGGGTGATTACGAACCGGACAGATTTATCCGGGCGGCGGAAGAGGGAGATCTTACCTTATGTCCCGAAGGGGGCGAGCGCTGCAGGATGTGCTTCGGCATGCGGATTGGGAAAACTTATGAAGAGGCTTGTTCCGAGGGCTTCGAGTATTTTACGACAACGTTGACCATAAGCCCGCTCAAAGATGCGAAGCTTATCAACTCAATTGGTTACGCCCTCAGTGAAGGATCCGACGGTGCGCTTTGGCTGCCGTCAGACTTCAAGAAAAATGACGGATACAAGCAGTCCATAGAACTGTCGCGCAAATATGATCTATACCGGCAGAATTATTGTGGGTGTGAATATTCCAGATGATTTTAAGAAAGGAACAGTTATGAAGACAATAATAGGACAGTTATCGGATATAGTTTCGAAAGGTTTCGCCGATGCCGGCTATGACAGTTCATACGGCAAGGTCGGCTTTAGCAACAGACCGGATCTTTGTGAGTTTCAGTGTAACGGAGCCATGGCACTTGCCAAGGAATATCACAAGGCACCGATAGCGATAGCGCAGGAGGTTTGCGACAAGCTTTCGGATGATCCGGCATTTAGTGAGATATCCGCAGTTAATCCGGGGTTTTTAAATATAAAGGTATCGGATGATTTTCTCGCAAGGTATCTTAATGAGATGGAACAATCAGACAAATACGGTCTTGAGTGTACGGCTCCTCGCAAGATCATCGTTGATTACGGCGGACCCAATGTTGCCAAGCCTCTCCACGTAGGACATCTTCGTGCGGCGATCATAGGTGAGAGTGTTAAGCGTATATGTCGTTATTTCGGAAACGAAGTAATTGGTGATGTTCATCTCGGTGACTGGGGCCTGCAGATGGGTCTTATCATTACCGAACTTCGTTACCGCAAGCCGTATCTTGAATATTTCAATGATGAATATACCGGAAGCTATTCCGCCCAGCCACCCTTTACGCTGTCGGAGCTTGAGGAGATATACCCCTGTGCAAGCGCAAAGTCCAAGGAAGATGAAGCATACAAGGAAGAAGCCCTTGAGGCGACCCGCCAGCTGCAGGAGGGAAAGAGAGGCTATAGGGCTCTTTGGAGACATATCATGGAAGTTTCCGTCCCCGATCTTAAGCGCAATTACCGCGATCTTAATGTGGATTTTGACTGGTGGAAGGGAGAGAGCAGTGTTGACGACCTGATCGGTGACATGGTGGATGACATGAAGGACGGCGGGTACGCTTACGAGAGCGAAGGTGCACTTGTTGTTGATGTTGCTAAGGAGACGGATACCAAGGAGATACCTCCCTGCATGATCTTAAAATCCGACGGTGCTGCTCTTTATACGACAACGGACCTTGCCACTCTCCTTGACAGAAAGAGGACATTTGACCCTGATCAGGTTATATATGTTGTCGACAAACGGCAGGAAATGCATTTTATACAGGTGTTCCGCTGCGCGAAAAAATGTGGGATCGTAAACAGTGATACCCAACTTGATTTTCTCGGATTCGGAACTATGAACGGCAAGGACGGCAAGCCATTCAAGACGAGAGAAGGCGGTGTGATGCGTCTTGAGACGCTGATAGCGGATATCAGGGAGACGATGCTTCATAAGATAATGGAAAATCATGAGACCGATGAGGAGGAAGCTCGCAAGACCGCGGAGGTTGTTGCGCTTGCGGCCATCAAGTACGGAGATCTGTCAAATCAGGCGACAAAGGATTACGTTTTTGATACCGATAAATTCACTTCATTTGAAGGAAATACCGGTCCCTATATTCTCTACACCATCGTCAGGATCAAATCTATCCTGAATAAGTACAATGAGGCGGCAGGAGGCAAAACATCGGATGACGAGGGGCTACCCCGTGCCCTGCGCAGCCCGTCAAATGAATATGAAAAGGCACTTATGCTTGATCTTGCTAAGTTTTCTCAGGTACTGCATTCCGCCTACGAAGAGATCGCACCTCATAGGATATGTGCTTATATTTATGAGATCTGCAATGATTTTAACCGCTTCTATCATGAGACAAGAATTCTTGCGGAAGAAGATGAGGACAGGAAGAACGGCTGGATCGCACTTTTGCTTCTGACAAGAAAGATACTTGAAATCTGTATTGATCTTCTGGGATTTACGGCGCCTGAGAAGATGTAAAATCATTGATACTCAAATAAAATTTTAAATATTCTGAAAATATTAGCACTCACCTATTGACAGTGCTAACAACGCGTGATATGCTATGGTAAGAAATTACCATAGCTTTTTAATTTGCGTGGCTCTCCATAGGTAATGAAAGGAGTTGATATTATGAATATACAGAAATTTACGCAAAAATCACTTGATGCGATTAATTCACTTGAGAAGATCACATACGATCACGGTAATCAGGAGATAGCACAGATCCATCTTCTGTATGCTATGCTGACTCAGGAAGACGGTATAATGCCGAAGCTGATCGAAAAGATGGAGATAAACCTTGAGCATTTTACTGATAACGTGGAATCACATATCGCAAAGCGACCCAAGGTTTCCGGAGGCAATGCCTATATAGGTAACAAGCTGAACAAGGTGCTTGTTTCGGCGGAAGATGAAGCAAAGGCAATGAACGACTCATATGTTTCCATTGAGCATCTGTTCCTGTCCATGCTCAAATACCCTGACACGGATATCAAGGATCTGATGAATGAATACGGGATCACAAGAGAGCGGTTCCTTACGGCCCTTGCTACGGTCAGGGGAAATCATAACGTTACTACAGATAATCCCGAGGCTACATACGATACTCTCGAAAAGTACGGGCAGGATCTGGTTGAACGTGCCAGAAGCCAGAAACTTGATCCTGTTATAGGAAGGGATTCCGAGATAAGGAACATTATCAGGATACTGTCACGTAAGACGAAGAACAATCCTGTTCTTATCGGTGAGCC
>DGUG01000118.1 GCA_002394535.1 Lachnospiraceae bacterium UBA4316 | reverse complement strand
GCCTAAATCAAATTCAAGGTCAATCCAAACAGTCAGTGGAATAACGGTTGGTTCTTTGCAAGTCTACACAAGTGCCGGATGGTGTGCAGTAACGCTTGAGATCACATCGAAAACAACGCTATCCGATTGGGCAACGATTGCAACGGGTATGCCGATTCCTGAGGTGACATGGTACGATACCATGACTAACTGGGAAAACACATACCACAGACCATATCGAGTAGCGGTAACGACAAGCGGTAATTTGAACATTCGATATGGAGCCGGATCATCATCCGATGCAACCGCATACCGTATCTCGTTCGTGTACCCAATGGCAACCTAAAGGAGTTAAACAATGACAACTACAGTAATAGACTTATCGGTTGAGCGTTCTGTCATGCTCAACCTTGGACGAGTAGGCGAAAACGGCGTCACCGAATTTGTCTTCGACTACGCCAACTGGACAGAGGAATTTGGTGAGGGTGTGTTGAGCCTTGTCCTCAAACGTCAGGGTGATGCTGAAGGATATCCGAAATCTATGACCGTGGAGAGCGGACAGTCCACATGGGTTGTCGATTCTACGGATGTTGGAGTTGAGGGTATCGGAGAAGCGCAGCTTACCTATACGGTAAATGGCGATGCAAAGAAGAGCGTAATCTATCTTACTCGCACCTGCCCATCTATCGAGCCCGTAGGCCCTGCACCTGATCCGTATCAGTCATGGCTTGACCAAATGATCGAGGCGAAAGAAGATGCCGAGAACGCTGCCGATAGAGCGGAAACTGCTGCCGAGAACCTTGATACAAAGGGATATTATCCCGACATGAGAGTAGGCACCGCAGACAACCTTCTGTCTTCATCCTATGTATCCGACTCCGAGCCTTACCTTCTCCGCCGTACACCATACGGAGCGAGGGAAAGAGGGAGTATAGTCGGGGGAAGTATCGTGTGGAATCAGCTAATTGAGAACGGAGATTTTGCTGACGGGAGTAGCAAGTGGGTCGGTAACTCTATGTCGATGACCTACGATGCAAACAAAGCAACGGCGACAATCACAAGTTCCGTTGCTACTAATGCACTGCGACAAACAAAAGCAACGGTCAAAGACCATGTCTATTTTGCTACAATGACTATTACGCCATCAAAAGCAACGACTGTGGCATTTTACATAGGGAATGCGGTCGTTGGGCAAAAGGGTGTTCAGACATCACGAACCACCGTTAATGTCGTATGCAAAGCTACGAACGATGGAACGTATATCTACTTCTACTGCAACAGAGGAACAACGCTTGCCGTCAACGACACCTGCGTTTACGAGAACATGCAAGCAATCGACCTTACCCTCATGTTCGGCTCCGCCATCGCCGACTATATCTACGCCCAAGAGCAAGCCGCCGCAGGAGCAGGAGTTGCCCTTGCGAAGGCATGGGCAGGAGTAGTCAATGACTACTACCCTTATGACGCAGGGTCTATCAAGAGCGTGACAGAATTGACGACTCACAGGATGACAGGGTTTAACCAGTGGGACGAAGAGTGGGAAAACGGTGCCTACGCAAGTGGTTCGGGAACTAAAGGAACAAACGCAAACAAGGTACGGAACAAAAATCCGATTCCCATTTTGCCGAATATGGAGTATTACATCGAAACACCATTATCTGGAACAAACGTTTATCAGTACGATGCGGATATGAACTATATCCAAAAAACGGTTCTTGAAGTTGCGCAAGGGAACACGTTTACATCTCTTCCGAACGCATGTTATATGAATTTCTCGACATTTGGCTCAGATTATAAGGTTTACAACAATGACATCTGCATCAACCTCTCCGACCCATCCAAGAACGGCACATACGAACCCTACACCGTCCACACCTATCCGCTCGACTCATCTCTTACCCTCCGAGGTCTGCCCAAGCTTGATGGAGACTCTATCTATTATGACGGGGACATCTACCCGCCAAGCGGAGAGGTTGAGAGAAGGTACGGGGTAAGAGCCTATCAGAGCGGAGACGAGTCTGACGCAAACGTTCTCACAGACGGCACGAATACGGTCTATAAGCTTACAAATGCCACCACCGAGCAGGCAGAACCATACACCGCACTCCAAGCCTGCGACCCTAACGGCACAGAAGAGTGGGTCGGAGCATCGATGCCGGTGGGACACGATACCAAGTACTACGCAGACCTAAAGGGCAAGATAGAGAGCATACCCGATGCACCGAGTGCGGATGGAACGTATACGCTGAAGGTCACAGTCAGCAATGGCGTGGCTACGTATAGTTGGGAGTGATGAAGATCACTACATAACGAACTAAAAAAGGGGTGATAAAAAATGGTAACTCATGTAGAGATGATCGTTTCGATCATCGTGGCGATGTTCGCCTCAACCGGGTTTTGGGCGTTTCTGACTTATTTGATCCAGCGCAGGGATGCCAAGAACTCCGCAGAGAGTCAGATGCTGAAAGGCTTGGCTCATGACCGGATTTGTTACTTGGGAGAGAAGTATATCAAACAAGGGTACATCACGTCCGACCAGTTCCAAAATCTTCACGACTACCTTTACGAGCCATACACAAGATTAGGTGGCAACGGTACGGCAAAGAAGATTATGGAAGAGGTCAGTGACCTGCCCTTGATGGAGCGAGAAGCAGTATGACGGAAAACGAATTAAGAAAAAAGGTAGTATCTATCGTTAATGGATGGGTAGGTGGCAAGCAGGGATCTTCTATTCACAAAGAGATTCTCGCCATCTACAACGAGTACGCAAAAGCACATGGTATGGCACTGGCATATGAATCGTATGCATGGTGCGATATCACTGCATCGGCAGCATGGATCAAGGCAGGTATTGCACAGTGGGTTCCTATCGCAATGAGTTGTGGGCAGAGCATCTCAAAGGCGAAATCCTTGGGCATATGGGTGGAGAGTGATTCTTACAAGCCGAAGATAGGTGAAGCTTGCCTGTATGACTGGGAAGACGATGGCAAGGGTGACGATACTACAGGCCATGACCATATCGGTATCGTGGTATCTGTAGGCTCTGATACATTCAGTGTAGTAGAGGGCAACGCCGGATCACCTTCACAGGTTCGCAAGATCCAGCGCAAAGTTAATCAGCGGTACATCCGAGGATTCATCTGCCCGGACTATGCGATGATTGCAAAGAAGCTTACTCCCAGCACCAAGAAACCTTCTCTTGATGAGTTGGCGAAACAGGTCATCAAGCTTAAATATGGATACGGGGCAGCGAGAAAAGCCAAACTCAATTCCATGTACAAAAAGGGTGAAATTGATTACACCTATGAACAGATACAGGAAAGAGTAAATGAGATGCTTAAACCTTCGGAAAAGCCCGTAGAAAAGCCCGCAGAAAAGCCGAAAGAAAAAGCTAAAGAAGTAAAGGCAACGCAACCCGCACAGTCAAAAGACTCTTCATACAATCGAGAGTATAAGACCATGGCCGCACTCAACTTGAGAAATGGTGCAGGAACGCAGAATAAGGTTCTTGTGGTCATGCCGAAGGGAAGCAGTGTTCGTTGCTATGGATTCTATACCCGGTATCAAGGTGTGAACTGGTTGTATGTACAGTACAAAAAAGGTGACACACTATACACCGGATTCTGCTCAAAGGAGTGGTTAGCATGAGAACTAAACAGGAATGGAAAGAATGGTTCGCAGCGGCACTGATCCGTGCTATCAGAGCTTTTGCTGAATCGATGTTTGGTTATATTGGAGCCGGGGCATTGGTACTCAAAGATGTAAGCTGGCCAGCGGCTTTGTCGGCAGGTGCGTTGGGCTTCATTCTTGCGATTTTACTCGCACTGAAAGGATTACCGGAACTTGATGAATGAGAAGGATATCTTATCTGTGCCATACATCGTGTATGAATCATCGGTAAGCCGTCTTGAGCGAACGATCAAACGATTGTTTATTCTTATTATCCTGCTCATTCTTTGCCTTGTTGGCACGAACGTGGCATGGACTATCTATAACAATGAGTATGAGACAATCCGCTATGACCAGGATGGCGAAGGAATCAACAACGTAAACTTTGGTGGTCAAGGAGACTTGAACAATGGGGCAGACGGTAATCATTAAAAAGAAGAAGCCCGGCGAGAAGCCAGCAAAAGGAGTTAAGATTCAACGCCGAAGAAAACGGCGTAAGAAGAAATGATCGAGTATACAAACTCGCAAGTCATTGCTGCCATAGACGAGTATATCCATTCCGAAAGAAACCGGAAGATAATGGTAGATAGGCTTGTCAATGGCATCTGTTATGAACCTCTTGCCGAGAAGTACGACCTATCAGTAGCACAGATAAAGCGCATCGTCTACAAGTGCCAAATGGTTATATTTAAGCACCTAAAGTAATCACCCAAAAGAGATACGAAAAGGAACTGCAATTGGTCCGTTTATGGACTCGTTGCAGTTCCTTTTTTTGTTTACCATTTTGGCAGAAAAGAGGTCGAGAAATGTACATCGAATACAACTCAAATCCTGTCGGGGTCAAAGTGGGGGACTGTGCGGTAAGAGCGGTTGCCAAGGCATTAGGTACGACATGGGAGAGGGCATACGTGATGATCTGCGATGCCGGGTACAAAATGGCAAATATGCCTTCCTCCGATGCGGTCTGGGGAGCGGTTTTAAGACAACACGGATTCTACCGCAGTGCGATACCAAACAATTGCCCTGATTGTTATACCGCAGAGGATTTCTGCCGAGATCATCCATACGGAATTTATGTGCTTGGTTTCGGTGGCCATGTGGCTACGGTGGTAGACGGAGATTTGTATGACTCTTGGGATTCCTCACAGGAGATTCCCGTATATGTGTGGTTCAAAAAAGAGGTGTGAGTATGGCTTATAACAACCAATTCGGATACCAGTACTATCCGCAGAATTATCAGCAGAACTATCAAAACTATCAGCAGAACTCCCTCACATGGGTACAGGGGGAGAGTGGAGCAAAGTCTTTCTTTGTCCCTGCCAATGGAACGGTCCTTTTGATGGATAGCGAACAGGACCAGTTCTTTATCAAATCGTCCGATGCATCCGGGATGCCTCTGCCGTTGAGAAAGTTTTCCTACAAGGAAGTCACAGATGCGCAGCCGATGCCACAACCTTCGATACAGAAGGACATCTATGCGACCAAAGATGATGTGGACGAGTTGAGGCGTGAAATCGAGCGGTTAAGAGAGGAGACAGAACCTCATGGCTAATAGTCTTTACAACCAATTCAACAAAGGACCTAACCTTAACGAACTGAAAAAGGACCCTGCTTCTGTATTGAAACGAGCAGGGTACAACATCCCTTCCGGCATGAATGATCCGAGGCAGATAGTTCAGCACCTTCTTCAATCAGGACAGGTGGGTAATGGAAGACTGGCACAGATACAACAGATGGCCCGGTCTATGATGCGATGATATTCAACTGTCGGTGCGCAAGGCAGATGAATAAATAAATATATGAGGTGTAACAAATGGCACTTACTGACGAAAATGGCAACATGGTAATGCCCGTCCAGCCTATGTACGGACAGGGTGGCTTCGGCAACGGTTTCGGTGGAGACGGTTGGTGGATCCTGCTTCTGTTACTCGCTTTTGGCGGCGGCTGGGGCAATGGTTTCGGTGGATTCGGTGGTGGAAACGAACTGTATCC
>DGUG01000198.1 GCA_002394535.1 Lachnospiraceae bacterium UBA4316 | reverse complement strand
TTTGACGGATACAAGGCACTTGAAAAAGCATTGTTTTCCATGACCCCCGAAGAGGTCATCGAGGTTATATATGATTCGAACTTAAGAGGCCGGGGAGGCGGCGGTTTCCAGACCGGATACAAATGGAAACAGGTTGCCCGCCAGGATGAAAAGATCCGGTATGTGGTATGTAACGGAGATGAAGGCGATCCCGGTGCGTTCATGGACCGAAGCGTCATGGAAGGCGATCCGCACAAGATGATAGAGGGCATGCTGATCGCTGCTTATGCGGTAGGAGCACAGGAAGGCTATATCTACGTCCGTGCTGAATATCCTCTTGCGGTATCCAGACTTAAAATAGCAATAGCACAGGCTGAAGAAGCCGGGCTTATCGGAGACAACATACTCGGAACTCCCTTTTCCTTCAAGCTTCATATTAATAAGGGAGCGGGAGCCTTTGTCTGCGGCGAGGGAAGTGCACTTACGGCATCCATCGAGGGTGAGCGCGGAATGCCCAGAACCAAGCCACCGCGTACTGTTGAACAGGGTCTGTTCGGCAAACCTACCGTTCTTAACAATGTTGAAACCTATGCCAATGTTCCCATGATCATCCTTAACGGTTCCGACTGGTATCATTCAATAGGCACCGAGAAGAGCCCCGGAACCAAAGCATTTGCGGTAACCGGCAGCATTAACAACACCGGTCTTATCGAGGTTCCCATGGGAACGACCCTTCGTGAGATCATATATGATATCGGAGGGGGCATAAAGGGCGGCAAGCAGTTCAAAGCCGTTCAGATAGGCGGTCCGTCCGGAGGATGTCTCATATCATCGGATCTTGATGTGGCTCTTGATTTTGACTCATTGAAGGAAAAAGGCGCCATGATAGGTTCGGGCGGTCTGGTTGTTATGGATGAAGATACATGCATGGTGGAGGTTGCCAGATTCTTCATGAATTTCACGCAGAACGAAAGCTGCGGAAAATGCGTACCGTGCCGTGAAGGTACTATGCGAATGCTTGAGATTCTTGAGGATATCGTAAACGGCAGAGGCACCATGGAACAGCTTGATCTTCTGGAAGAGCTGGGAAATGCCATAACCGATACCGCACTGTGCGGACTGGGAAAATCCGCAGCTCTGCCAGTGCTCTCAACCCTTCGTGTGTTCCGTGACGAATATGAGGAACACGTCCGTGACAGGAAGTGCAGAACCGGTACGTGTAAAGCACTCTCAAGCTATACCATCGATCCGGATAAGTGTAAGGGCTGCAGCAAGTGCGCAAGAAATTGTCCGGTAGGAGCGATAACGGGGGAGATCAAATCACCCTACAAGATAGATCAGAGTAAATGTATAAAGTGCGGTGCCTGCATGGAGAACTGCCCCTTTGGCGCCATATCGCGCTCCTGATTGATAGTTCATAACAAAGAGATCCACGGGAGGACATTTGATGGATTATATGACAATTGACGGCATCAAAGTGCCGCTTGAAGGAGAGAAAAACATACTCTCACTTATAAGGAAGGCCGGGATAGACATTCCCACATTCTGCTATCACTCGGATCTGTCCATATACGGAGCGTGCAGGATGTGTATGGTTGAAGACGACAGGGGCAAAATGTTTGCCTCCTGTTCGGAACAGCCCCGTGCCGGCATGGTAATACACACCAATACGAAGAAACTCCAGCAGTATAGAAAACTTATTATTGAGCTGCTCTTATCAACCCACTGCAGAGACTGTACGACCTGCACCAAGAACGGAATGTGCGAACTCCAGAGTCTTGCATACCGGGTAGGTGTCCATTCCGTAAGATTCGAGAACAAGAAAGAGGAGCTCCCCATAGATATGAGCTCCAACTGCATAGTAAGGGACCCCAACAAATGCATTCTCTGCGGTGACTGCGTCAGAACCTGCGCGGAAAATCAGGGGATCGGAGCAATTGATTTTGCCCACAGGGGATCTAAGATGCAGATCATGCCCGCATTCGGGAAAAACATCTGCGATACGGACTGCGTAGGCTGCGGACAATGTGCTGTTGTATGTCCCACAGCCGCAATATCCATTAGAACAAATGTTACGGAAGTGTGGGATGCCATCGAGGATCCGAATAAGAGAGTTGTGGCCCAGATAGCGCCGGCGGTAAGGGTTGCGGTAGGCGACAAGTTCAATCTTCCCAAAGGTGAGAATTCCATGGGCAAGCTTGTTAAAGCTCTTCGCATAATGGGATTCGACGAAGTCTACGATACAAACTTCGGAGCCGACCTTACGGTTATGGAAGAGGCGAAGGAGTTTGCCGATAGGCTCCGGTCCGGGGAAAAGCTTCCGCTGTTTACATCCTGCTGTCCCGGATGGGTTAAGTTCTGCGAAAACAAGTATCCGGAATTTGCAGAAAACGTCAGCACATGCCGTTCGCCCATGAGCATGTTCTCTCCGGTGATAAAGGAATATTTTGCCCCAAAAGATGCCAAAGAGGGCAAGCAGACATATATTGTGGCTATCATGCCCTGCACAGCCAAGAAGGATGAGATACTGCGACCCGATAATCACACTGACGGGCGTCAGGATACGGATATAGTCATAACAACCCAGGAGATCATTCGTATGATCAAGCAAGTCGGGATTAAGTTCGAATCCCTTGAGAGCGAAGCCTGCGATACACCGTTCTCAATGGCATCGGGCGGAGCATCTATCTTCGGGATTACCGGTGGTGTTACAGAGGCAGTGCTTCGTCATTTGTCGGAAGATAAGGATCATGCAACTCTTGAGAGTATCAAGTATTCCGGAATTCGCGGCAAGGAAGGATTCAAGGAAGCAACCGTTTCCATGGGCGATAGACAGATAAGGATAGCAGTAGTTCACGGACTCAAAAATGCATCCGACCTTCTGGAGAATATTAAAGCTGGTAAGGCGGAATATGATTTTGTGGAAGTTATGGCATGCAGGCGGGGGTGCATACTCGGCGGCGGCCAGCCGGTTCCTATGGGACCTACCACGAGGACGGCCAGAATGAACGGAATATATCAGGTGGATCAACTCTCAAGCATCAGATACACCGATGAAAATCCTTTCCTTGAGCGTGTATGGGAAGATGTTATCAGGGGAAGGGAGCATGAGCTGCTTCACAGGGCAAAGATTGTGTGACACTTATGTGACATATCACCTGTTAATGTATATACGGTAAATGAGTTACTGTCAGAAAAATAGGAAGAGGAGGAAAAATAAAAATGAGGAAAACCATTTCACTGATTATGGCGATTGTCTTGTCCCTTACGGTATTTGTGACCGACATCGCCGGAATCACAAGAATTGTTCGGGCTGATGATTATTCCGAAGATCAGGAGTATAACGATGAGGAAGCCCAAAGATTAGCCGAAGAAGAACAAAGAAGGCTTGAAGAAGAACAAAGAAGGCTTGAGGAGGAGGAACAAAGAAGGGCCGAAGAAGAGAGAGCGCGTCAGGAGGCCTATGAAAGAGCAGCACAGGAGGCACAGGATGCGGCAGATCAGGCAGCAGCAGATGCTGCGGCACAGGAGGCCGCAAGAGCAGCCGCTGAAGCGCAGGCACTTGCCGAGCAGCAGGCAGCAGAGGCAGCAAAAGCCGCCGCGGAGAAGAAAAAGGCTGAAGAGGATGCGAGATATGATCTTACTGCAGACCTGGATTACGTTGATTTCGGAGATGCACCTGTAGGGATGCAAAGGGACTATATTCCGCTTACCATTATCAATGTGGGAAACAATGCGGTGGATCTTATATACACCAAAAGCCATGATGCTGACGGAGCATTCAGCCTGAGCCTTCATGGCGATAAGACTCACCTGGAGCCGGGAGAATCAACCCGATTCAATGTATCCATGAGTGCTAATTTAGATCCCGGAAACTACGGTGCAGTTGTTGATTTTGCGGATGCGACCAGAGATCCTTCTTTTTTAAGCGGACTCACAGTGCCTCTTCGCGGAATAGTGACCGATCCCGGTCCTGTTATCAGGGATGTGGTGGTAACACCGTCAAAGATCACTCTTGCAACCGGAGGAACAGCCCAGTTTAAGGCTCAGGTCATAAGCAATGATGGTGTTGATGATCATGATGTCAGATGGACAGTGACCGGAAACCGCTCAACGGGGACAACGATCTCCGATAACGGACTGCTTACTGTTGCCGGCGATGAATCCGCAACTATGATAAGTGTTTTGGCCACAAGCATTGAGGATACATCAGTATCCGGAACTGCCCAGGTTTCGCTTCAGAGGGGCAGCTACAACGTTACGGCATATGCCGAGCCTTCAAACGGCGGGTCAGTAACGGGAGGTGGAGCTGTTTCGGAAGGAGGAAGCGTAACACTTTCGGCAGTACCCGCAAAGAATTTCTATTTTGCCGGTTGGGTTTATGAGGGCAAGACCGTATCTACGGCAACCAATTATACTGTATCTAATGTAACAAAGGATATGTCACTGACTGCAAAGTTCGGTCAGCAGTATGTTACGGTTACGGCTACTGCCAACAACTCCGATGCAGGTAATGTTGTGGGCGGCGGTACGATAACTTACGGCGGAAGCACCACACTTTCGGCAAAAGCTTATGACGGATATGTATTTACGGGGTGGAAAGAAAATGACACCATCGTCAGCCGCGATGCTTCCATTAAGCTTGAAAACCTGACAGTTAACAGAAAGCTAACCGCTATATTTGAGAAGACAAGGCATACCCTTACTCTTGCCGCATATCCTACAGAAGGCGGTTCGGTAACCGGCGGCGGCACGTTTAAACTTGATGAAGGAACAACAATCAGGGCAACCGCAGCCAACGGTTATACATTCCAGGGCTGGCAGGTTAACGGGCAGTATGTCAGCCGTACCGCGGAATACAGAATAGATAAGATCAGTTATGATTTTACATGTACCGCTATCTTTATCAAGGATAATACTGTAATGTACGAATTGTCCTCCGGTATAGCCACAACGGGCGGTACTATAACACCCTCCGGAAAAATATCGGTATTAAACGGTCAGAGCATAACATACAAAATAACACCGAAGGCAGGATTTGCAATCCTTGCGGTAGCGGTAGACGGAGCCCAGGTGGGACCTGTAAACACATATACATTCAACAATATCCAGGGCAATCACATTATAGCTGCCGCATTTGTACAGACGGATGCAGGAAAGGCAGCAGCGGAAGCTACAGGCAAGAAGGCGCAGACCGAAAAGGTCAAGCCCATTGAGAAGACCCCGGAGAATACGGCGTCAGCCGAAAAAGTTGTTGATATAGATGATGCCGCAAGCGGAAAGGGCGGAGATGACTACGTTGAAGAAATGGATCTTGAAAACATCCCCGTTCCCACGGATGAAGAGCTTGGGATCACGGTTGAGCCCGATCGCGACGAATCATCCGAGGTTACCCGCCTTATGGGAGTGTCCATGAGTGATGCTACCGAAATGGTAACTACCGGCAATACCATGCCTATACTTGATGCGGCATTTTACACCGGCGGACTCGGCGCATATGTATACAACAAGTTTGAGCCGGCAAAGATGAACAGCATAGACTATAACAAACTTTCAAGAGATGAACTTATGCTTGCGTCGGATGACGAGATCAACCCTTCGCTTCCGGATCTTGACGTTGTTGTTCAGAAGATGCTGACTACAGACGATGTTATGAAGCTTGCAAAAGGCGACAAGATCGATATATCGGTAAGCATTACCGGAGAAGATGAACCTGACGCGGCATCCGAGAGGATAATGAAGAATGCCGTAGGACAGAAGCCGGTGAAATACTTTGACATTACAATGTTAAAGAGTATGGGCGGCAATACCGAGAAGATCACGGAACTGCCCACAACAATGGAGGTTGTAATTGAGATACCGGATGATATATATCAGAAGGGTAAGACATACTCCGTTCTCAGGGTTCACAACGGAGAGCTGACTGTTCTTCCGGATCTTGACGACGATCCCAAGACTATAACATTTAGGACAGACAGATTTTCATCATACGCAATTGCCAGAGAAGTGGCATCTGCCAGCAATCTTGTAACAGGACTTGCCGTGGGAGCACTGCTTGCATTCGGTGTTGCCGTAACATGCCTTGCGATACTTATAATACACCAGCGCAAGATGAGGAAGATGAAGAGAAAAGCTGCGAGAGCGTAATTTCGATCAGAGTTTGACCTCAAACACATTGCGGTTAAAGCTCATAGCGGGAAGATGTGTCCGTTTGTAGCTGACATGCGTTGCCAGATTGGAGACGATGTAACTACGCAATGAGGAGATGTCCATATCGGCGTCTGTAATATCAAAAGATGCTCCTGTGTCACGGAAAATCATTCGGATTCGGTCATCAAGAATAAGCAGAGAACACTCCGCTTCTACCGAAACCCCGCTGTTTTTCTCGCGCAGGAGCATACAGACGTCTTCAAACAGCACCATAACATTGTTGACAGTTTTGGAATCACAGGAATGTGTGCGAAGATCCGCTTCGATCCTGTTTCGCGTAGCCACTATATTTGCTTCCTCAAGAGGAAGACCATAGAGATACGAAGGCAGTTTACTGTCATCTCCGAGTAAAAGCGGAGCTTCGTCGGGATACTTCTTCTGAAGATAGAGATTAAGTATCAGGACTGCAAGAGCCGGGGCAATGCCGATCCCGACACAAACACCGTAGATGCCGAAAAAGTAACCGAGTACGACCGCAAGGGAAGCAGGGAGCAGAACATCTCTTAAAGCACTTGTTAATAATCCCAGAGAAATCCGGTCAATCAAAAGGTCATAAGAGGATACAAGATACA
>DGUG01000058.1 GCA_002394535.1 Lachnospiraceae bacterium UBA4316 | reverse complement strand
CGTATCAGATCCCTGAAAGTATACGTCAAATTGCAATGGGCGGAGAATTTAATGAGTTTGATTTGAATGTATTCTTTTCCGCTTCATATGAAAAGGGTGATAAGGTAGAGAATTCCCGATTTAAATATGAAAACGAGGTGAATAAATGGCTCCGGTTAATACGTGGATCATACTTACCATCTAATGTCGATGATATGAAACTTGGCCAGGATAAAAGGCCGCCTATGCCCTATTCTGACACGAGATTATTAAATGTTTTAAATCATACCCTGTGGTTTTTGCCCAACGTTGCATCGTGTTATGCCATGTACAATCTTTTGATGGATGATAACTTCTTTCACGATTATAAAGTGGTTGTCTGTGCGGGAACAAAAGCTGGAATAGGCTTAGCAGCTCTTGAACCGGTTCAAAATGCTATGGCTAATCCGCTTGAAACAAAGAGTATCACCTTGTCATGCGGAAAGCTTACTACGGGCGTTACTATTAGACCATGGACGGGCGTGTTTATGCTCCGCAATTTGAAGAGTCCCGAAACTTATTTCCAAACTGCGTTTAGAGTTCAGTCGCCTTGGACAGTTATGGATGATCAGGGTGAGCAGCAGATTCTGAAACAGGAGTGTTATGTTTTTGATTTTGCACTTGATAGAGCACTTCGACAAATATCTGATTATTCATGTAGATTAAATGTTAATGAGGATAATCCGGAGAAAAAAGTAGCTGAATTTATCAGTTTTCTTCCGGTTCTTGCTTACGACGGATCTACAATGAAACAGATAAGCGCTCAGGACGTTCTTGACATTGCATTTTCAGGCACATCTGCTACTTTGCTTGCAAGAAGATGGGAATCTGCCCTTCTTGTTAATGTGGACAACGACACACTTTCAAGACTTATGAATACTCCGGAAGCTCTGGATGCTTTAATGAAGATCGAAGGCTTTAGATCCCTTAATCAGGATATTGAAACTATTATCAATAAGTCGGAGAAAGTTAAGAAAGCGAAAAAAGAGCAGGACGATCTTACACCCAAGGAAAAGAAAGAGATTTCAGAGGAAGAAAAAGAATATAAGTCTATGCGTAAGCAGATTCAAGAAAAGCTTATTAAATTCGCTACGCGTGTACCGATATTCATGTACTTAACAGATTACCGTGAGAGAACTCTTAAAGATGTCATTACTCAATTAGAGCCCGGGCTGTTTAAGAAAGTAACGGGACTGGATGTTAAAGATTTTGAGATGCTTTGCAACATCGGTGTGTTTAATGCTAATTTGATGAATGATGCTATTTTTAAGTTTAAGAGATATGAAGACTCAAGCCTTTCTTATACCGGAGTTGATCGACATGAAGGAGATGATGTCGGTGGCTGGGATACGGTTATTAAGCGAGAAGAATACCGGCAGCTGTTCTATAATCAGCAGAATACTCAAAAAACTGAAAAAGCAGGGCTTTAGTAAGGACGCAGTATGGGGGCGGTAAACTTATGATTAAATTCTGTGATGGACCTGTTAAAAAGAAAATCATGGGTATGAGACGATTAAGTGGGCAAATTAGCCGGATCATATCAGTATTGTTGGGAGTGAGTATGATGTTTTCTTTGTTTGGGTGCGGAAAAATCTTTCAGAAACTGGATGGTGATGACATGGTGTATAAACCCAGGTATGTTCATATCTCACAGGATGAAGCTAAGCTTATGATGACTTACGACGACGGACATGTGATCGTTGATGTGCGAAGGGCTGATGAATATGCCAATGGTCACATCCCCGGAGCTATCCTGATCCCCAATGAGAGCATTATTGACACTCCGCCGGAGGAACTCCCGGATAAAAAACAGATCATACTGGTATATTGCCGTACAGGCAGAAGAAGCAAAGAAGCGTCGCAGAAACTTGCGGATATGGGGTATATGAATGTATATGAGTTCGGTGGGATAGAAGAATGGACGGGAGATATCGTAACGGATGATATGAGTGACAAAACCGGTGGTAAAACCGCTTCGGCAGGTGAAGGCATGATTCTTAAAATTAACGGCGAAGAGTATCCGGTTGAATGGGAGAACAACGAGTCGGTAGAGGCGTTAAAAGCGCTGTGTCCCCTGACGGTGAAATTGTCCATGTACGGTGGCTTTGAACAGGTGGGATCTTTGGGGAAGAGTCTGCCAAAAAATGATGAGCAGACCACAACAAATTATGGCGATATCGTGTTGTATTCCGGTAATCAGATAGTTATATTTTATGGGTCTAATTCATGGGCGTATACGAGACTGGGACCCATCCTTGCAGATAAAGAGATAATGGAAGAAACACTGGGGAACGGGGATGTAACAATAGAACTGGTTGATGAATGAGCATGCAAAAGCAAAAAGATGCAGGCTCTATAGGAAAGGTTGGCAGCATGATGAACAGCCGGTATTGACAGAGATTCCGGCGGGGATTACAATACACTCAATCTGACGGAAAGATGTGATCTGACCGAAAGTGCGAACATGAAACGTATGATTTTTTGCCGTGCTTTCGCATGGCTTTTTTTTCTGCAATATCTGAAGAAATTATATACGGAAATAATCAGATAGGGAGGACTAAATGGGACAGACGGATACACGTGTTGCAGTGATCGGTATTATCGTCGAGAACCCGGACAGTGTGGGTAAACTAAACGATATCCTGACACAGCACAGGGAGAAAATCATTGGACGGATGGGACTGCCCTACGAGAAGAAGAACATCAGCTGTATCACGGTTGTTGTCGATGCGGCACAGAACGAGATCAATACCCTTTGCGGGCAGATCGGGAAGTTGGACGGCGTTTCTTCGAAAGCAGCATTTAGCAATGTATAATACAGCTGAGCTTATAGACAAACTGAAAACGGAAACTATACTCAGCCGTGATGAATATCTTCATCTGATTAAAAATCGTGGGGTGATACGCGAACGGGCGGCAGAGCTTGCCGGCTCGGTGCGTGACGGGATATACGGGAAGAGTATATATATCCGCGGACTGATCGAATTTACGAATTACTGCAGAAATAACTGTTATTACTGCGGAATCCGTGCCGGGAACGATAAGGCTGACAGATACCGTCTGACACCTGAAGAAATAATCGGGTGTTCGGATAGCGGGTATGAACTGGGCTTTCGAACCTTTGTCCTTCAGGGAGGAGAAGATCCGTATTACAGTGATGACATCCTTAGCAGGGTTGTCAGAGATATCAAGGGGCGGCATCCGGACTGTGCGGTAACGTTATCCGTTGGGGAAAAATCATATGAGAGTTACCGTAAGCTGAGAAATGCGGGTGCAGACCGCTACCTGCTGCGACATGAGACAGTAAACCGTGAGCATTATGGGATGTTACACCCCGATAATATGAGCTGGGATAACAGAATGCAGTGCTTAAGGAATCTCAAGGAACTGGGGTTTCAGACCGGCGCAGGTTTTATGGTCGGATCACCGGGACAGACGGAAGAGGATCTGGCAGACGAGCTGCTGTTTCTAAAGGAACTGAAACCTGAGATGGTTGGGATAGGACCGTTTATCCCGCATCAGGATACACCGTTTGGGAAAGAAACGGCCGGAAGTGCGGAGTTGACACTGTTTCTGCTGTCTCTTATCCGGCTGACGCTTCCCGATGTGCTGCTTCCCGCAACGACGGCCCTCGGAACGATTGACCCGATGGGGCGCGAAAAAGGGATATTGAGCGGTGCAAATGTTCTGATGCCGAACCTGTCGCCTGTAAATGTAAGGGGAAAATACCTGTTGTATGATAATAAGATATGCACCGGTGAGGAAGCGGCTCAGTGTATAGAATGCCTAAAAGGGCGCGTCAGAAAGATAGGATATGAAATTGTGACGGATAGGGGAGACCATAAGGACTGTGGCTAAATAAAGCATAGAACCGGGAACGGTGTGGCTCTTGAGAAAGAAAGTGAGGAATTACAAATGAAGTACGATATGAGGTCAATGAAGGCCGAGGAATTCATCAATGACGAAGAGATAAGGGAGACTGTGAAGTATGCCGAAGAACATAAGAACGATCTTGCTCTCGTTGATGAAATAATAGAGAAGGCCAAAAAGCGCAAAGGCCTGAGTCATCGAGATGCAAGCGTTCTGCTTGCCTGCGAGGATGAAGGAAAGATAAAGGAAATCTATGATCTTGCGGAGCAGATCAAAAAGGATTTCTACGGAAACCGTATCGTGCTGTTTGCCCCGCTCTATCTGTCCAATTACTGCGTAAACGGCTGTCTGTACTGTCCATACCATATGAAGAACAAGCACATCCCGAGGAAGAAACTGACACAGGAAGAGGTGGCAAGAGAGGTCATCGCCCTGCAGGATATGGGACACAAGAGGCTTGCCATAGAAGCCGGTGAGGATCCGGTAAACAACCCTATCGAGTATATTCTTGACTGCATTAAGACAATCTATTCGATCAAGCATAAAAACGGTGCGATCCGCAGGGTCAACGTCAATATTGCGGCCACGACTGTCGAGAACTACAGTAAGCTCAAAGATGCCGGGATAGGTACTTACATCCTGTTTCAGGAGACATACAATAAAGAGCAGTATGAAATATTACATCCTACAGGCCCGAAACATGATTATGCGTATCATACGGAAGCTATGGATCGTGCCATGGAAGGCGGCATTGATGATGTGGGAGTCGGCGTGCTGTTCGGACTTGATAATTATGCTTATGAATTTGCGGGACTCCTTATGCATGCGGAACATCTGGAAGCTGTTCACGGCGTCGGACCCCATACTATAAGCGTACCGAGAGTGAAGCCCGCAGACGACATTGATCCGGATGATTTTGACAATTCCTTAAGCGATGATATGTTCTGCAAGATCGCAGCCTGCATCAGGATTGCCGTACCTTATACAGGAATGATCATCTCCACCAGAGAGACTCCGGAAGTAAGAGAGAAGATAATACGTCTCGGTGTCAGCCAGATCAGCGGCGGATCGAGAACTTCAGTCGGAGGATACGCGGAGAAAGAGCGCCCTCATGATACGGAACAGTTTGATGTATCCGACAACAGAACACTGGATGAAGTTGTGAACTGGCTGATGAGAGCCGGCTATATCCCTTCGTTCTGCACGGCATGCTACCGTGAAGGAAGGACAGGAGACCGCTTCATGGAATTGTGCAAATCAGGACAGATACAGAACTGCTGCCATCCGAATGCACTTATGACGCTGAAGGAATTTTTGATCGACTATGCATCGGAGGATACCAGACGGATCGGCGAAGAAGTGATCGAAAGAGAGATTGAGACGATACCGAAGGAGCAGGTACGCGATATTGTACGAGACAGGCTTGTCAAGATCGTAGACGGTGAGAGGGATTTTCACTTTTAACGGGGAAAAATCATGAGCTTGAATGATACGCCGATGGCGGAAAGAACACATATAGGTTTTTTCGGATTAAGAAATGCCGGGAAAAGCAGTCTTGTCAATAGGATCACGAACCAGCAGGTTTCGCTTGTAAGCGAGATCAAAGGCACGACGACGGACCCTGTCAGAAAAAGCATGGAACTTCTGCCGTTAGGTCCGGTCACAATAATTGATACTCCGGGATATGATGATGAAGGATTGCTGGGAGAACTCAGGGTCGGCCGGACAAAAGAAGTGCTGGCAACCTGTGATATTGCCGTGCTGGTCATAGAAGGTAAGACACTCGATCCTTCGGAGACAGAACTTCTTGACCTGATCAGGACCAGGCGGGTCCCGTGCATTATTGCAAGAAATAAAACAGACATTGGTGCAGAATCTGTCGGTGCCGGGGATAGTTTGACCGGCACTTTTGGGGGATTTCCGGTAATACCTGTTTCGGCAAAAAGCGGTGAAGGTGTTGAGGCACTCAAGGAGGCGATTGCCGGAGCAGTTAAGAGCGGAACAAAGCGGGTAAGGCTTGTTGCGGATCTTATTAGCAAAGGGGACACGGTAGTTCTCGTCATCCCCATCGACACATCTGCCCCGAAGGGCAGGCTGATACTGCCGCAGCAGCAGGCGATAAGGGATATACTGGATGCGGATGCGGTAAGTATGGTCACATCCGTGGAACAGCTCCCCAATACTCTTTCCGGTCTCAAAGATGACCCTGCGCTTGTAATCACTGATTCCCAGGCTTTCGGAAAGGTCATGAAGATTGTCCCTGAGAGGATACCGCTGACCTCGTTTTCTGTACTGATGGCACGATACAAAGGATTTTTAGAGGAAGCAGTGGAGGGCGCGAAGGCAATAGATTGCCTGCGTGATCATGCGAAGGTACTTATTGCGGAAGGCTGTACGCATCACAGACAGTGCGAGGATATCGGTACCGTGAAGCTTCCCGCATGGCTGAAAAAATATACAGGCAAGGACCTTGAGATGGTATTCACCTCTGGGCACGGCTATCCGGATGATCTGAATGATTTTGACCTCATCATTCATTGCGGTGCCTGCATGTTAAATGACAATGAAGTCAGAAACCGCATGATCGCAGCACAGGAGAGCGGAGTTCCCTTTACGAATTACGGCACTGCCATCGCGCATATGAACGGGATATTGGGCAGAAGCATTACTCCGTTAGGATTATAGATATTTGAAGAAGGACAAGAAAAGCATTAAATGAAAAAAGAAGAAAAAACCAATGTAATGAGAGTTCTGGATGGGAAGAAGATACCTTATGAGAGCCATACATACAAGCCTGATGCTACAATGACCGGTGAAGAGATCGCAGCAATTCTCGGGGAGGATTCCGAGAAGGTGTTCAAAACACTGGTCACCCAGGGGAAAAGCGGTGCCTACTACGTTTTCGTTGTGCCTGTGAAGGAAGAACTTGATCTGAAGAAGGCCGCAAAAGCTTGCGGAGAAAAATCGGTTAATATGATAAAACAGAAGGAACTTCTGCCGCTTACCGGCTATGTACACGGCGGGTGCTCTCCCATAGGCATGAAGAAGCAGTTTCCCACTTTTATTCATGAGACGGCAGCGGGCTTTGATAAGTTATTTGTCAGTGCCGGTAAGGTTGGGTATCAGATAGAGCTTGCTCCGGGGGATCTGATCACGGTGGCAGGATGCAGGCTTGCAGATATCGTTGTGTAAACACTGTCTCTTGACGAGGCAGCAGTTTTATGAGATACTCGCTTTAGCAAAAGTAAAAAGGACAAAATCAAATGAGCAGGACAGACAAATACGAATCAATAAAACTTAACAATCAGGTATGCTTTCCGCTCTATGCGTGCTCCAAGGAACTTGTGAGCCAGTACGGACCGCATCTGAAGAAACTCGGGCTTACGTATACGCAGTATATCGTCATGATGGTAATGTGGGAGCATGAGAGCGTATCGTCAAGGGAGCTTGCGGAATATGTGCATCTTGATTACGGAACGCTTACTCCGGTCCTGAAGAGACTTGAGTCGGCGGGCTACATTACAAGACAGCGTGATCCGCATGATGAGAGACTGCTTCTTCTGTCGATAACGGATAAGGGGAGTGCTCTTAAGGAGGAAGCTGTCAAGATACCTTCGTGTATTGCCGGCCGCATGGGTCTTACGGCAGAGGAGTTTCAGACGCTTTATACTCTTACATATAAGGCTCTTGCAAATATGGAAAGCGACGGGGCGGTATAGATCCGGCAGGAAGGGATAATTGATATGTACGATGGAATAATACTTGATATAGACGGAACACTTTGGGATTCGACGGAAGTTGTGAAGGATGCATGGAACAGAGCGCTTCGCGAGAGAGGATATGACAAGAGTGTTACGGCGCAGGACCTGAGAGGGCTGTTCGGGCTTCCGATGGATGAGATATTCAGAAACATCATTCCGGAAGCGTCCGATGAAGAGATAAAGGTGTTTGAGCCCTTGTGCAGTAAGTATGAGTTCTCTTATCTGGAGGAAAAGGGCGGAATGGTTTACCCCGGCATGAAAGACACAATTGAGAAGCTTTCAAAAAATCATAAAGTCGCGATCGTCAGTAACTGCCAGAGCGGATATATAGAGCTTGTTATGAAGAAGACGGGTATTGAACCTTTCATAATCGACCATGTATGCCCGGGAGATACGGGAATGCTCAAGGCCGGGAACATAAGGCTTGTTGCCGACAGGAACAATATGAATGATCCTGTATATGTCGGTGACATTGAAAAGGATGAGATCGCAAGCAGAAAAGCAGGTGTCGCGTTTATTCATGCAGCATTCGGATTCGGGACTGCCAAATCTCCCGATCATACGATCAATGAGTTTGCTGACCTGCTAAAGATAGTTTAGGATATCCATACACGCTACTGCTTAGCTTTGTATATGAAGAAGGCGGAGCAGACAATAGAGAATACCAAGAGGCAAACCTCCGGCAATACAGCCGGGGGTTATTTTTTGTTTGAAGTGTAAAATATCGCAAATACATTTTTGTGCAACCCAAACAAGAATTGTTTTTTTGGGAAGAATCTGTTGACACAAAATCACAACGGCGTTAATGTATTAACAGAGTTAAGTAATTAACTCCGAAAAGCGATTTTCGAAAAGCGGGGACAAGAGTAATGACAAACAAGAGTGCTGTAGGCAGTAACAACAGTGATCTTACCGAAATGAACAGATCTGCGATAGTTAAGATACTTCAGCAAAGAGATGTCTGTTCAAGAGCTGAGATAGCCAAGATAACAGGGCTGACTCAGGCATCGATAACTAAGATCACGGCTGTGCTGATCGAAATGGGTATAGTATCCGAGGTCGGCACAATCAAAGGAAACGGAAACAGAAGATCGATAGGATTAAGACTCAATGCCGAGGAAAAGCAGGTTATAGGAGTCAAATTCTCAAGACACATGTTCGCGGTAGGGGTATTCGATATTTCAGGAAAACTCTACACGATGCGTGAGACAGAGTTTGAACTTGAACAGGATACAAGAGAAGTTCTCACTGACATGAAGGATCAGATACATGAGACTTTGAAGAAGTACAAAAATGTAGTGGCCATAGGGCTGGCGCTCCCGGGACCTTACATAAGGGAAGAAGGACGGATAGCGATGGTAACGAGCATGCCGAAGTGGCATGACATTAACTTTATAGATGAGTTCAAGAATGAATTTAATAAACCGTTGTTCATCGAGCAGGACGCAAACGCCGGTGCACTTGCCGAATGGTGGTTCGGAAATCACGGAAGACCGCTGAATACACTTGCTTATTTTCTTGCAGGTGAGGGTGTCGGCTCGGGGATAGTAGAGAATGATAATCTTCTGCTCGGAATGCAGGGAGTTGCCAGTGAGGTCGGGCATATAAGCATAGATGTGAATGGACCGAGATGTGAATGCGGCAATTATGGGTGCCTGGAACTGTACTGTTGCGCATCAGCGATGCTTGAGAGAGCTAAGCAGGAAATGCCGGACCTTATGAACAAGAAGTACAAAAACAGAGCCGAAGCCTGCGGGGATGTATTCGAAGAAGCGCGCAGGGGCAACAGGAAGGCAGGCAAGGTCGTTGATGAGATCGCAAATTATCTGGCATACGGGTGTGTGACTCTTATAAATGCTTACAACCCGGACATCATTGTGATAGGAGACATCATATCAATGGGAGGCGATCTGCTCCTTCCGACTATAAAGGAAACGGTGCAGGCGAGGGTTATCCCTGAGATGTATGAAAAAGTAAAGATAGAGTTTTCGAAACTAAGCGTTGACCCCACATTGTACGGGGCTGCTGCAATAGCAACGGACAGACTGCTTCGGAAACCCAGTGAATATTTGAAAGCCAATCAGAAATGATAAGGGAGGAGGCAAAGGAATGGAGAATAATCCCTACATACTGCAGATGCAGTCGATCACAAAACAGTTCCCGGGGGTTAAGGCACTTGACGATGTAACACTTGAAGTGCGAAGAGGCACGATCCACGTGATCTGCGGAGAAAACGGGGCTGGAAAATCCACTCTTATGAAGGTTTTGTCGGGCGTTTATCCTTACGGTTCATATGAAGGCAAGATCTTTTTTATGGGCAGTGAGATGAAGTTCAGAAATATTAAAGAGTCGGAGAGTGCAGGAATCGGAATAATACATCAGGAACTCACAATGATACCGGAGTTGTCTGTGACCGAGAATATCTTTGTCGGTAACGAGATCACAAGGAAAGGTCTTGTCGACTGGGATGAAGAGCGAAGGAGAACGGTTGAGATACTTAAAAGAGTAGGGCTTATGATAGACCCGGACACTCTTATCAAGCACCTCGGAGTCGGACAGCAGCAGCTTGTTGAAATCGCTAAGGCACTTTCGAAGAACGTCAAGCTTCTCATACTCGATGAGCCTACATCGGCTCTCAACGAAGATGACTCGGCAAACCTTCTCAATCTTATGAGAGAACTTAAGGCAAATGATATCACCTGTATCATGATCTCTCACAAGCTCAATGAAGTTGCGGCCATCGCGGACGCGGTTACTGTAATACGTGACGGGCACACTGTTGAGAGTTACGAAGTTGAGGCCGGATCAGTCGATGAGGACAAGATAATAAGAGCGATGGTCGGACGTTCCATAGAAAATCGTTATCCGGAGCACGTATCTAACCCCGGTGAAGTGATTTTCGAAGTATCGGACTGGTGGGTAGAAGATCCCGAAGTCGAGGGCAGGATGGTCTGCAAAGGTTCAAGCTTTAATGTAAGAGCCGGAGAGATAGTGGGATTTGCCGGACTTATGGGCGCCGGAAGAACCGAACTTATGAGATCGATCTTCGGACACAACTACGGAATATTCAGGGGCGGAACGCTTAAGATAAAAGGCAAAGAGGTTAAGATCAATTCGGTGGAATCGGCCATAAAACATGGTATCGCATACGTTCCCGAAGACAGGAAAAACCTGGGACTTAATCTCCTCGATTCCATCAGGCAGACGATCGTATCGGCTGATCTTGACAGGATAATAAAGAGAGGGCTTTTAAGCTTCGAAGAAGAACAAAAAGCCGCGGAAAAATACAGGGAATCGGTTCGCATAAAAGCACCGAGTGTGGATGTCGGAGTAAATACGCTTTCCGGTGGTAACCAGCAGAAGGTAGTACTTTCCAAATGGATGTATACGGAACCGGATGTACTTATTCTGGATGAGCCTACGAGAGGAATCGATGTAGGAGCAAAATACGAGATATATAAGCTGATCCATGAACTTGCGGATCAGGGCAAGGCAGTCGTTCTTGTATCGTCGGAGCTGCCGGAACTGCTCGGTATGGCAGACAGGATATACACGATATTTGAAGGCTCCATAACCGGAGAACTGGCAAAAGAAGAGGCAAGCCAGGAAGCATTGATGAAGAGAATGACGATCACGTCAGTATCTTGATGATTATCGGAAAGGATGGATTAGATCATGAAACGTATAAAACAGGTATTGGGCGGCGACCTGCGCCAATATACGATGGTAGTGGCATTGGTGCTTCTGATCGCAGTATTTAACATTATATCGGACGGAAGGATGCTCACATCGTCAAACTTCCAGAATCTTCTTGCAGGAAATGCGTACGTACTCGTGCTTGCGCTCGGAATGCTGATGGTAATAGTTATAGGACAGATCGACCTGTCTGTCGGTTCGGTAGCCGGATTTGCAGGAATGGTAATGGCTATAGCGGCAAGGGATCTTAACATTCCTTGGTGGGTTGCGGTTCTTATCGCACTTGCAATAGGACTGGCAGCAGGCGTATGGCACGGATTTTTCCTTTCAAAACTCGGAATTCCCGGATTTATCACAACGCTCGGCGGGATGATGATCTTCCGTGGCGGAGTTATATGGATTTCAAAATCAATATCGGTACCCGCACCTGTAGAACTCAAATGGTTCGGATCGGGCTACCTTCCCGAGTGGGGACCGGCATTTACAGGTATGAACAATTCCACACTTTTGCTTGGCATCATCGGAATAGCAGCCTTCATAATTGCACAGATGAGAAAGTACAAAGCATCAAAAGAGAGTAATCCCATATGGGCGGTTGTAGTCAGAATATGTATTGTAAGTGCGGTAATCGGTTACTTTACATGGTTGTACGGCTCGGGAAGAGTTGGAACTTCATTCCCGGTACCCGGACTCATACTTCTCATACTCATAATCATCTATCATACGATCACAACACGTACTAAGTTCGGAAGAAACGTGTATGCGGTCGGCGGTAATAAAAATGCCGCAGCTTTATCAGGTGTCAACGTTGAAAGGACTTATTTCCTTACAATGATGAACATGTCATTACTCGCGGCGGTTGCCGGTATCCTGTTTGTCGGAAGGTCAACCGCTGCGGGACCCGCGGATGGTACATCGTGGGAAATGGACGCTATAGCATCGGTATTTATCGGCGGAGCAGCCGTATCGGGCGGCGTAGGAACGATACTTGCAACAATGGTCGGCGGACTTGTCATGGCAGTTCTTAACAACGGACTGATGCTCATGGGTGTCGGTGCGGACCGCACCCAGGTAATAAAGGGATTCGTACTTCTTGCAGCTGTTGCATTTGATGTATACAGCAAGAAGTCAGGAACAGGCTCTGTATTTGCAAAGCTTTTCCAGTCCAAAAAGAAATAATACAGAGGTGGCAGGCTGTCTTAATCCGGAGAGACGGCATGACATAAATAAACAGACAATCAATTATTGGCTATTTTTGAAACGGAGGAATTCAATATGAAAAAGAAGATCATCACAATGTTGATGGCAGCGGCAATGGTTAGTGCATGCCTCACTGCATGCGGCGGCGGAAGAGAAGGTGCTGCCGAGAGTGCCCCCGCTCAGACAGTTGAAGAGTCAGCACCCGCAGCAGATGCAGCTGACGCTGCAGAGCCTGCAGCAGAAGAGAATGCTGATGCGACAGCTCCGGCAGGCGAAGGATTTGAAGACGGAGCAACAATCGGTGTTTCACTTCCATGGCTCGGAACTCAGAACTGGAAAGAGGCTGAGACTATGTTCAAGGAGCAGCTTGAAGCAGCAGGATATAATCCTATCGTTCAGGCAGCTGACCAGAAGGTTCCCCAGCAGCAGCAACAGATAGAGTCAATGATCGAGAACGGGGCAAAAGTCATCGTAGTAGGTCCTGTTGACGGAACACAGCTCGGTGCTGTTCTTGAGCAGGCAAAAGATGCGGGAATTTATGTTATCGGTTACGACAGACTTCTGGAAAATACAACAGGTGTTGACGGCGTTGTGCAGTTCGGCAGCGTTAAGACAGGAGAACTTCAGGCCCAGGCTCTTCTTGAAGGTCTGGCTAAGGTTAAAGGTGAAGGCCCTTACAACATTGAACTCTTCGGTGGCGGCCCGGCTGATCCGAATGCACCTAACTTCTTCAACGGTGCTATGTCAGTACTTCAGCCTAAGATCGATGACGGTACTCTTGTAGTAGTATCGGGACAGACTGATTTTACGCAGTGTGCTACCGTAGACTGGGATAATTCAAAGGCTCAGGCAAGAATGGATTCACTTCTTTCGGGATTTTATTCCGACAAGGATATCCACGGGGTACTCTCACCTAATGACGGAATTGCAAGAGCTATCATCACATCATGTGAAAATGCCGGTCAGCAGATCCCTGTAGTATCGGGACTTGACGCAGAGAATGAATCGGTTGAATGGGTATGGTCGGGAAGACAGTATTCAACAGTTGCCAAGCCTACCGACGCACTCGTTGCTGAGACTATCGATATAATCAATTCACTTAAGGAAGGCAAGGGTATGCCTTCAACAGACGTAACGGCCGATAACGGAGTCAAGGATGTAGCCATCTATGAGCTTCCTCCCGTTGTTGTTACAAAAGAAAACGCAAAGGAAGTATTTGCCAATGATCCCGGCCGTATGGAACTTCTGAAGTAATACGGCATAAACAGTTTTAAGCAAATTGAGGGCAGGGGTGAAATTCCTTCTGCCCTCAAATGTTAAAAGGGTATATAATAATTAACATGAAAAAATCATTTGATGCAGTCGGTCTCGGGGAACTTCTCATAGACATGACTATGAACGGAAAATCTGAGCAGGGTAATGCGCTGTATGAAGCAAATCCGGGAGGAGCCCCCTGTAATGTGCTGGCGATGCTGAAAAAGCTTGGGCACAATGTGGCTTTTATCGGGAAAGTCGGGGACGATATATTCGGGCATGAACTTAAGGAGGTGCTCGATGAGGTCGGGATAGACTCTAAGGGACTCGTTACGGATACGGATGCGCGCACAACGCTTGCTTTTGTCAAAACATTTGAGGACGGAGACAGGGATTTCTCTTTTTACCGTAACCCCGGAGCGGATATGCTGCTTCGGAGTGAGGAGATAGAAACCTCTTTGCTGCAGTCGACGAAGATATTTCACTTTGGGACGTTGTCCATGACAGCCGAGCCTGCACGGTCCGCAACGATATGTGCGGTTACAGAAGCCAAAAAGGCAGGTGCAATGATTTCATTTGATCCGAATATCAGGGAGCCCTTGTGGGATGACATGGAAGAAGCCCGCAGGCAGGTAATGAAAGGCCTTGAGTACTGTGATATCCTTAAAATCTCCGATAATGAGATACAGTGGCTGACAGGTAAGGAAGACTATACCGAAGGAGTGGAATGGATACTGGAACGTTATAGTATCAAGTTGATTACGGTATCTCTCGGAAAGAGCGGGAGCATGGCATTTTATAAGAGCGGTCCGGATTCGGAAGGCTACATCAGTACTGAGGTTGCACCGTTTCTTCAGGAGAACACGATCGAAACGACGGGTGCCGGTGATACCTTCGGAGGCTGCGTTCTTCATTTTGTTCTCGAAAGAGGTCTCAAAGACATCTGCGAGAAGGATTTGAGGGAAATGCTTACATTTGCAAATGCAGCTGCGTCCATCATTACAACCAGGAGAGGGGCGCTTCGGGTGATGCCTTCACCTGATGAGATCAGGAAATTGATGGAATGCAGAGCATGATAATAATTGTTTAAGTTTACGGGAGGTTTAGCATGAAAGTAGAAAACATCAAGGACATTGACAAGTTTTTCAAGGTAATCGACGAGTGCAAGGGAAAAGTTGAACTCGTAACAGGCGAAGGAGACAGGCTTAATCTAAAGAGCAAGCTTTCACAATATGTTTCACTTGCAAACATATTTTCCGACGGTGAGATCAAGGAGCTTGAGCTTGTAGCATATGAACCTGAAGATATCAATCGTCTTCTTAACTACATGATCAATAAATGATCGCTAATTACAGGGATTTGGAGCGCTAGAAAGAGGAATACGGTGAGCAAGTACGAGATCGACACAAAAGAGAACAGGGAGTTTGTTAAGTGCCTGCGTGAGGATCTGTTATCCTTCGGGCACGGGTTTGCATCCCCCGAAGGTGGTGCGTATTACCTTGGCGATGACGGTACGCCGTGGCGTGACAGACCACGCGAGACATGGATAACATGCCGTATGGCTCATGTATACAGCATGGGAGAAATGTTGGGGCATAAAGGCAGCCGGCAGCTTGCCGGAGCAGCTAAAAACGGACTTCTTGGTGAATTGCATGATGGGAAATGTGGCGGATGGTATGCCGGCATAACTGCTGATGGCAAAATATTACCGACCAAGCAGTGCTACGCCCACGCCTTTGTGATACTTGCCGCCGCCTCCGCAAGTCTTGTTCATATTGAAGGAGCCGATGATCTGCTCCGTGAAGCACTCGAAACCTACGACAGATTTTTCTGGAATGAAGAGGAAGGATTGTCTGTTGATACATGGAATACCGATTTTACGGAACTTTCGGACTATCGCGGTATCAACTCAAATATGCACACTGTCGAAGCGTTTCTTGCTGCGGCGGATGTAATGCATGATGAAAGGTACAGGGAAAGAGCAGGACGTATAATCGACCATGTCATTAAATGGGCCTCTGAAAACGACTGGCGGATTCCCGAGCATTTTACAAAAGACTGGAAAGCCGATCTGATGCTTAACCGTGATAAGCCCGATGATCCGTTCAAACCTTTCGGTGCGACCCCGGGACATGGTATCGAGTGGGCAAGGCTTATAGTTCAGTATGCATTGTCTGCATTTGGTGATGAGCTTGAACGTCAAAAATACACTGATGCGTCGATAGCTCTTTATGATCGTGCTGTAAAGGACGGATGGTTTGCTGACGGAGCTCCCGGAATATGCTATACAACAGATTGGGAGGGTGCGCCTGTTGTACACGACAGGATGCACTGGACTCTTGCCGAGGCAATCAACACATCGGCTGTCCTGTACCGTATTACGGGATCTGACAGGTATGCAAAAGATTATGCAATGTTTATGGAATACCTTGATGAGAAAGTAGTTGATCAC